>JAJBBH010000054.1 GCA_020532185.1 Candidatus Cloacimonadota bacterium
CCAACACTCCCCCAACACTCCCCCTGCTTCTCCAAGATAGCAGGGGGATGCATCCGAGTATCTATAAGGAATATCGGCGTTTACGAGTTTTATGAAAAAGAGGTGTTTTGGGCAAAGAAAAATGTTCAAAATGAGGTTTTATATAAAAGCAAAAAAGTTCAAATTAGTAATATTTTGCAGCAAATAATATTTCCTTGAGTTCAGAAAAAGCTGCAAATAATATTTCCTTGAGATCAGAAAAGGCAAGAAATAATAATCATTTTGGAACAGTGAATGCTGCAAATAATATTTCCTTAAGATCAGAAAAATCAGTGAATAATAATAATTTTGGAACAGGGAATGCAGCAAATAATATTTCCTTGAGATCAGAAAAAGCAAGAAATAATAATCATTTTGGAACAGAGAATACAACAAATAATATTTCCTTGAGATCAGAAAAGGCAGTGAAAACAGCAAATCTAAAAACGATTTTAGACAAGCAGCTAAGAAGAACAAAAAAGCTAATATTAAAGCAAAAATTTATTAACAGAAAACGACTAATTCTCAACATTAATAAAAAAAGGAATAATTAATTTTTCAGATATTCAAATATATCAGCACTATTTTTCAAAAACATGAGAAAATCATTGACATATTAGCAGGATTAAAGAATTTGCATTATAGAAAGGATATAAAATGAAATTAGAAAATATAAGAAACTTTTGTATTATAGCACACATCGATCACGGCAAATCAACCTTAGCAGACAGATTTTTGGAAGAAACTAACGTAATTGACAAGAGCAAAACTGTTGAGCAAGTACTTGATAATATGGATTTGGAGCGTGAGAAAGGTATAACCATCAAGTCTCATGCAGTTAGAATGCTGCATAAATACAAGGGTGAAACCTATATTTTTAATCTCATTGATACTCCTGGTCACGTTGATTTTTCCTATGAAGTATCTCGCAGTTTAGCATCTTGTGAGGGTGCATTATTATTGGTTGATGCATCTCAAGGTGTTGAAGCCCAAACAATGAGCAATCTTTATTTGGCAATGGAGAACGATTTGGAGATTGTACCAGTGGTGAATAAGATAGATTTACCAGGTGCAGATGTTGAAAATGCAGAGCAAGAATTGATCGATATAATTGGTGTTGAGAAAGAGAGTATTTTTAAGATTTCTGCAAAGACAGGTCTGAATGTAAAGCAATTGTTGGATGGTGTAATCGAGGCTATTCCAGCTCCTACAGGCGATCCCAAAGCACCTGTTAAGGCATTGATTTTTGACTCATTTTTTGACACATATCGAGGCGTTGTTGTTTTGGTACGAATTTATGATGGTGTTTTACGAAAAAATGATAAAATCAAATTGATGTCAACAGGCATCGAATATGAAATAGAAGAGATTGGTTATTTGAATATCAAACTCGAGCCGAGCAATAGTCTCAGTGCAGGAGAGGTCGGTTATATCATAGCCAAGATCAAAGAGGTTGGTGATGCTCGTGTTGGCGATACAATTACCACAGTAAAAGATGGTATAACAGAGCCTTTAAAGGGATATCAAGAGCCAAAGCCAATGGTGTTTTCTGGTATATTCCCAATGGATAGTAGCGATTATGAAGATTTGCGAGAAAGCATGGGCAAATTAAAGTTAAACGATTCAGCCTTGATCTATGATTTGGAGAATTCATTAGCACTTGGATTTGGTTTTAGATGTGGCTTTCTTGGCATGTTGCATCTTGAGATAGTAAAAGAAAGGCTTTGGCGTGAATATAATATCTCAGTAATTACAACTACCCCGTCGGTTAGCTTTGAGGTATATTTAAACAACGGTACAAAAGTTACATGTAATAATCCTGTTGAGCTTCCAGATCCGATGAAGATTGATCATATTGAAGAGCCTATTATGAATACAGAGATAATTGTTCCAACTGAATATGTTGGCAATATCATGAAGCTCTGTCAAGAAAGACGTGGTATTCAAAAGGATATGCAGTATATAGATAGCAAGCGTGTGGCAATTCATTATGAATTACCTTTGATAGAAATAGTATTTGATTTTTATGATAGATTAAAATCTGTCAGTCGTGGTTATGCATCTTTGGACTATTCTTATAAAGAAAACCGTAAGGCAGATATAGTTAAAGTAGATATATTAATCAATGGAGAGAAAGTAGATGCAATGTCCTTTATGTGTCATGCAGACAAGGCACATGAATGGGGCAAAAGCGTTACAGATACACTTAAAGATGTAATACCTCAGCATTTGTTTAAGATAGCTTTGCAGGCAAGTATTGGTGCTAAGATAATAGCACGTAGCACTATCAATGCCTTGCGTAAGAATGTCTTGGCAAAGTGTTATGGAGGGGATATAACTCGTAAGAAGAAATTGTTGGAAAAGCAAAAAGAAGGCAAAAAGCGAATGCGTGAAATAGGCAATGTTCAAATACCACAAGAGGCATTCTTGGCGGTATTGAAAGCCGAAAGGAGCTAAAAGAATAAAAAATATAAATTATGTATTGACATAATGATTTTATTTTAATAAAATGTCTAGATATAGATGTGTTTTTTATTTTTTGTAAATTAGAGGATACAAAAAAAGGATAAAAATTACTAAAGGAGGATCCATGGTGATTTACATCAATGGGCAGGCATACGACGCTTCTCCCAATCAGACCATCCTTCAGGTAGCAAGGGGAAATGATATTTATATCCCTTCTCTTTGTTATCATGAGAAGGTAGGTGCTGCGGGCAAATGTCGTGTGTGTGTTGTTGAGGTCGAAGGTGCACGCGGTTTAGTTACCTCGTGTAATACCTTATGTCGTGATGGAATGGTAGTCAATACGAACAGTCCATCTGTAAAAGCCGCACAAAAAGTCGTAGTAGATTTGATTTTGTCATCTGGTATTCACGACTGTTTATCATGCGAACAAACAGGTCAATGTGAATTACAAGATGTGTGTTACTATTTGGGGATCGAGCGTCCAAGCTATGATATGGGCACAGTCGAGATAGACAATGATGATTCCAGCGAATTCATTTTTGTTGAAAGGTCAAAGTGTATTTCTTGCGGGCGTTGTGTCGCAGGCTGTAATCATACAGTTGTCAACGAAGTATTAGAGTTTGGTCAGCGCGGATATCAAACAAAAATAGTATTTGATAATAATTTACCAATGGGTACATCGGCTTGCGTTCAATGTGGAGAATGTGTACAATTATGCCCAGTTGGTGCTATAATCGACAAGAAATCTCGAGGCAAGGGTCGTCCCTGGCAGCTTGAAAAAATCGAAACAGTTTGCCCTTATTGCGGCGTAGGCTGTAAGGTTCATTTACATGTTGATAAACGAACCAATACACTTGTTCGCGTAACAGGTGTCGAAGGCTCTCCAGCAAATAACGGTATGCTCTGTGTCAAGGGTCGTTATGGCTATGATTTTGTTAATGATCCCAATAGATTACGCACCCCATTAATCAAAGAAGAAGGCAAATTTAGAGAAGCGAGCTGGGAAGAGGCTATTACTTTAGTAGCAAATAAATTTATGGAAATCAAAAAAGAGCATGGTGCTGATTCAATTGGCGGTCTTTGCTCTGCAAAAGTGACAAATGAAGATAACTATGTATTCATGAAGTTCATGAGAAAGGAGATCGGCACCAATAATGTCGATCACTGTGCGCGGCTTTGCCATTCATCAACAGTGGCCGGTCTGGCTGCTACACTTGGAAGCGGTGCAATGACTAACGATATTGCAGGCATCCACAAAGCTGATGTAATCATGATCTTCGGTTCTGACACCTCTGCTGCTCACCCAGTTATCTCTGCCCGAATCAAGCAAGCTGTACGTCATGGAAAGACAAAGCTCATCGTCGTTGATCCAAAACGTATTGTTATGTCTAATTATGCTGATATTTATGCACCAATTAGACCTGGAACAAACGTCGCTGTTCTCAATTGCTTGATGCAAATTATCATCAAAAATGATTGGCATGATAAAGAATTTATAGAAAATAGAACAGAAGACTTTGATCTTTTAAAAGAAGAAGTCATGAAAGATAAATATAGCCCAGAAGAAGTTGAAAAAATATCAAATATACCAGCAAAAACTTTGTATGATATCGCTGAAATGTTTGGTAAAGCTGAGACAGCATCGTTCTTCTATGCAATGGGAATTACACAACATAGCTCAGGAACAGAAAACGTAATGAGCGTGTCTAACTTGCAACTTCTTTGCGGTAATCTTGGTAAAGATGGTGGCGGTGTAAACCCACTTAGAGGTCAATCAAACGTTCAGGGTGCTTGTGATATGGGTGGTTTACCAAATGTATATAGCGGCTATCAAGCAGTAACAAATCCACAAGTCAGAGAAAAATTTGAAAAGGCTTGGGATTGTAAATTACCAGATAAAGTCGGCTTGACATTGACAGATATGATGAACGAAGTAGATACAGGAAAAATAAAGTGCTTGTATATTATGGGCGAAAACCCTGTTATCTCAGATCCTGATCAAAATCACATTATCCATTCTTTAGAAAATCTTGATTTCTTAGTTGTACAAGATATATTTATGACCGAAACAACCGAGTATGCAGACGTAATTTTGCCCGCAACTTCCTATGCTGAAAAATCTGGACATATTACCAATACAGAACGCCGTGTTCAAAGACTGAATTTTGCATTGAAAGCACCAGGTCAAGCACGTCAAGATTGGGAAATCATTCAGATGATTGCAAGCAAAATGGGTGGCAATTGGAACTATAGATCTTATCAAGATATCTGGGCTGAAGTTAATGAAACAACCCCATCTTATGCGGGTATCCTTTGGGATAGAGTTGGAACAACTGGTATCCATTGGCCCTGCCCAACACCAGAACATCCAGGAACTCCTGTTCTTCATAAAGGTCAATTCTCAAGAGGACTTGGCTTGTTTAAGGCTATTGAGTATAAGTATCCAAAGGAAATGCCTGATGAAGAATATCCTCTGATCCTCACAACTGGACGAGTATTGGCTCAATACCATACTGGTACTATGACACGTAAAACTAAAGGTTTGAATAATATAGCAAAACCAATGATGATGATTTCTGTACAAGATGCAGAAAAATTGAATATTACTAATAGTGAAAAAGTTAAAGTGTCATCAAGACGTGGTGAAATTGAAATAGATGCATTTGTAACCAAACGCATTCATCCAGGTGTTGTTTATATACCATTCCACTATCATGAAGCACCAGCAAATAGACTAACTATAGCAGCACTTGACCCCATTGCAAAGATACCTGAATTTAAAGTATGTGCTGTTAAAGTTGAAAAACTATAACGTTATAAAAAGATAATTGAGAGCCTGAAAAAGGCTCTCTTTTCCTATACTTTACAAAAAATGTTTGAGTATATAAACACAAATAAGTATTTCGTGCAAGTTGCAGGCTCGATAGAAAAACATGCAGCCGAAGAATTAGAAGGCATGGGAGCAGAAATATTGCAAATTCTGCCCAGAGGCTTGAGAATTCAATGTGCACAAAAATCTCTCTATGAAATACTTTATTGTTCAAGGCTTGCACAGAGAGTCTTGGCTCCTTTGATATCGTTTCAATGTCATAGCGAAAAATACCTGTATTCGCAAGCACAAAATATCGATTGGACAAGTCTCTTTCAACTAAAAGATACATTTAGCATTACAGCTAACGTGAGCCAAAGTAAAATTAATAATTCACTGTATGCAGGTCAATTGCTGAAAGATGCTATCTGTGATCAGTTTAGAGAAAAATTTGATGCCAGACCTAATTTTAAAACAAAAGAAGCAGATATCAATTTCAATCTGCATCTGGCAAGTAATTGGGTTACTATCTATCTCGATATAATCGGCTCGAGTATGCATAAGAGAGCTTATAAAAAGATGAGCTATACTGCACCATTGCAAGAAACATTGGCAGCGACTATTCTCAAACTAAGCGAATGGGACCAAACTACTCCATTGCACGATATTATGTGTGGTTCTGGTACTATTTTGGCAGAAGCATTGATGCTTAAATGCAAGATTCCAGCAGGTTATTTACGAGAAGATAGAACCCTATATTATTTGCCTGACTTTGACCAAAACCTATGGGAAGAAATACGTAATAACGCTGATGAAAAGATAATTCCTGTGGATGATGGGCTGATCAAAGGCTCAGATGAAAGCCTCGATGCTATCGAAGTATCGCGTAAAAACCTCGAAGCTTTGCCTTATGGAGATAGAGTTGAGCTCAGTGTTGCAAGATTTCAAGACCTTCCCAAAGAGGCTAATAGAATTATAATCAGCAATCCTCCCTATGGTGTGAGGCTTGGTCAAAGAAAAGCAACTGAAAAGCTTTATAATGAAATAGGCGATTATCTGAAGCAAAAATGCCCGCAAAGCGTTGCTTATCTGCTCTGTGGCGATAAAGAACTGGTGTCTGCTATCAGATTACGTGCTCACTGGAAAAAGAACCTGAAGAATGCTAATCTAAATGTAGTCTTGGCAAAGGTAATTATCAGATAGATTTTGCTTTGTTGATGATGAGTTTTGCTCTGTAGATCTGACTCTTATATTTAGGCTAAGTCATGGTGCTGCATATATTTAGAAGGTCCCTAATTATTGAGTGCATATTAGCAAAAAGCAACAAAATATTATACCAATAAAAAAAGTAGTTGCAAATATTTTTTAAAAACATAAGCAACTACTTATCTTGCTTAATTAATGTGCTATTTTAAGTGTTTTTTTATTTCATCAACTTTATCTGTTTTTTCCCAAGTAAAGTCTTTCAATTCACGTCCAAAATGTCCATAAGCTGCAGTGTGTTTATATATTGGTCGGCGAAGTTTCAGATGCTCGATAATGGCTTCTGGCGTAAGCTCAAACACTTCTCTAATAATTCTTACTATCTCATGATCAGTAATCTTTCCTGTATCGAAAGTATTTACCAAAAGCGACACAGGCTCTGCAATACCGATTGCATAAGCAAGCTGCACCTCAATTTCATGTGCCAAACCAGCAGCAACAATATTTTTTGCTATATAACGTGCCATATAAGCAGCACTGCGATCGACCTTTGAGGGGTCTTTGCCAGAAAAAGCACCGCCACCATGCCTACCCATACCACCATAAGTATCAACTATGATTTTTCTACCAGTAAGCCCTGCGTCTGCTTGAGGTCCACCAAGCACAAAGCGTCCTGTTGGATTAATATGTATTATGGTATTATCGTCCAACATTTCTGCGGGTATAACCTCAGATATGACGTGTTTTTTGATATCAGCAGTCAATTGTTCGCGTGTAATATCAGGATCATGTTGACTGGATATTACAATTGTATCGACACGTATAGGCATATTATTATCATCATATTCAACAGTAACTTGAGTCTTGCCATCAGGTCTCAAATACTCAAGAATAGGCAAATTATTCTTATCGCCTTTCCTTACAAAAGCCAATCTCTGAGCCAATCTCTGAGCCAGGGCAATTGGCAGTGGCATCAATTCAGGTGTTTCTTTTACAGCATAGCCAAACATCATGCCTTGATCACCAGCTCCCATTGCACGAGTTTTGGTTCTATCCACTCCCAATGCAATATCTGGGGATTGTCTATCTATAGTTGTCAAAACTGCACAAGTCTTATAGTCGATTCCATGTTCAGCATCAGTATATCCGATTTCTTTAATTGTATCTCTTACAATACTTGGAATATCGGCATAGCAAGTTGTTGTAATCTCACCTCCTACCAGCACTAAGCCAGTAGTAATAAAAGTCTCACAAGCGACTCTTGCATATGGGTCGCACGTAAAAATTGCATCTAAAATAGCATCAGATATCTGATCTGCCATTTTATCTGGATGCCCTTCAGTGACGGATTCTGATGTAAACACATGTTTTTCTTTTAACATAAGATCCCTCCTATTTTATTTTTTCTTTCAAGTAGTTTATAAACTCAATTGCTATTGGGTCAGTCTCATTTAATATTGCTATATAATAGCTGATCATGTCTCCCAAATAAATTAGGGAAAACAGTTGCACCATTTCTGTATCTCCATCTGCAAAGAATTCCAAATAGTCAACATCTTGTTGTTTTAAGAGGTTTTTAAAGGCATCGAGCCGTTTTTCATAATGCTTTTCATCATTAAAAAACCTCAAAAAAATAGGCATAAATTGCTTACTAAACTCTTTATGCTCCCATCCCTCTATTTCGTTGTGATTCATTTCTGGGAAAGTATGATAAAATGCAGGGTATTTGGCATTTTCATTGATTTGACATTTCCAACGGTATGCAATAGGATCCAACTTATTATTAACAGAATATATCAAAGGTAATTTGCCGTTAATTTGTTGAGCTGCACTTTTTGCCAAATTAAGCATACTGGGCACTGTTTTTGTCAGGGCACCAGCTTTTGTCATCAAAGATGCAACCACTTTTTTTACTGTGTCTTTTTGTTCTTTGATTATACCTTGTAATTCAAGTATGCGCACAACTGAAAAAAACAAATATGCAATAGCAGAGCGAGGCGGAAATCCTTCTCTTATTTTGATAAATGCATATTCATCACCAAGAGCCTTTTCAAGCAAGCCTCCAGTAGTTATACCCCAAATATTTGCCTTTTTACTCTTTGCAATATGCATACAGCTCAAAGTTTCCTCTGTATTGCCTGAATAAGAACAAAAAATAAAGAGCGTTTTTTCATCAAAGTATGGCAAATAATAATCTTTAACTACTTGTATATCTATCTGCTTGCCAAACAGAGTCTTTATAATGTCTCCTGCGATTGCTGAGCCTCCCATACCAACAAATATTACTTTATTAATAGCCGATTTATTTATTCTCTCTTTATTTACAATATTTGTCTTAAAATAAGCTTCCCAAGCCTGTTCTGGCATATGTATTATTGTATGACAAAAATCTTCTTTATCAATTGATTTTATGGCTTCTACATTATCTAAATCGATCATATAATCCTTCCATTTCTTGTTTTTTCTTGATTATACTCGTGTATTTCTTTTGCTTGCTCTGCAAATCCTTTTTTCCCCATCAGAGCATAAGTTGCAATTTTCCCAGCTTCGACACCTGGCTGATCAAGTGGGTTTATATCCAAAAAATAACCAGCAATAACAGTCTGTAACTCATATAAATATATAAATTCGCCAATATTGTATTCATTTAGTTCGGGAAATATTATATTACAATTTGGTCTTCCTGCGTTTGTCAGAGCTATTTCTGTAGCGAGTCTTTCAGCCAAAAGTAGTTCACTTATATTTTTATCTGCCAAATAATTGACCTCATCATTATTGGGAAAGATATTTGCTATCTTATAATCATAATCAAACTTTTCCACAGTCAAAAAGCTAATAACTTTATCGTTTGGTCCCTCTGCATATAACTGTATTTGAGAATGCTGATCAGTTGTTCCCAAAGCCTTGATAGGTGTTTGTCCAACTTCAACAAGTGCACCATCGATATTATATCTTTTTCCAAGACTTTCAGCCCAAAGTTGACGATACCAATCTGCAAAATCATAAAGAGCATTTGTATAGGGCATCATCACCGACATGTTTTTTCCTTTTTGCATATAAAGATAGTGTAACATAGCATTTAGATATGCAGGATTTTGCCAAATATCTTTGTTGCTACATCTTTTTCGCATATTCGCAGCACCCTTCAACAAAGCCTTGATATCGACTCCAATAAAAGCCGATGATACCAAACCCACATCTGTTAAGACTGAAAAACGACCACCAACACTATCTGGCACAATAAAGTCCATATAGCCATCTTCTTTGATTAGCTGTCTCAAAAAGCCTTTTTCTTTATCGGTTGTTACAATTATCTGTTTTTTATAAGTATCGGGGCATTTCTTTTTCAAAATATCCAGAACAATCAAAAATGTGGACATAGTCTCTGCAGTTGTGCCTGACTTTGTGATTACATTAAATAAGGTTCGTTGCAAATCAACTTGACTCATGATATCTTCAATCAGCAACGGATCAACATTATCCATCACAAAAAGCCTTTTATTGAGCTTTTTTACTGTTTTCAAACTATTATAAATTGCTTTATTGCCGAGAGCAGAGCCACCTATTCCCAAGACCACCATATCGTCATAATCTTTTTCAATTGACTCAATATAGCTAACTATATGCTCGACATTATAGTCAGGCAAATCATGAAATCCAAGTATATTCATTGCATATTCTTTTTCAAATCTGATGCGTGCTTGGTCGCATAAATGGCGATTATTCTCGATTTCAGCTATACTTACACCACATTGAATTTTCTTATTTTTTAATAAATTAGCATAATCAAACTTAATACTCATGTCTCCTCCATTTAATCAAACACCTTTTCATTCATCAAGCTTATATTTTCTTTGATTTTAGCGACATCAGCTATGTCTCCAATTATCTGTGGATATTCTGTCAAAGCTTGATAGTTTAATTTCCTAATAAGCCTTTTTATTCGCAATAGGCTTTGAACATTTACACTTAATTCTTGCACGCCAAGTTTTATTAATAGAGGCACAAAGCTCTCATTAGCAGCCAATTCACCGCAAACAGCAATTGGGATATTGTGTCGATTTGCTGCTTCTGCAGTCATTTTTATCAATCGTAAAAAAGCCATATTATATGGATTATAATATTCTGCGATTGATTCATTATTCCTGTCAACTGCAACGCTATATTGAAGCAAATCATTTGTGCCTATACTAAAGAAATCAGATTCTTTGGCAAGTTGATCAGCTATCAAAGCCGCAGAAGGTATTTCTATCATCGTTCCTATTTTTATCAGCTCAGCAAGTTTTAGTTCTTTTTTACATTCTTCCACATAATCTTTAGCTTTTCTAAATTCCTCAATAGAAGATATCAACGGAAACATAATCAATAAATTACCATATTTTGCTGCTCTAATTATTGCTCGAATTTGAGTTTTAAAAATCTCTGGATATTTAAGCGAAAATCGAATACCACGACAACCTAAATATGGGTTTTTTTCATTTAAATGAGGATACCATTTTGCCATTTTATCGCCACCAATATCCATTGTTCTAATCACTACTGGCTTGCCTTTTGATTTAATTGCTACCAATTTATATGCTTCAAACTGTTCTTCTTCTGTTGGCAAATTATCTCGTTCCATATAAAGAAATTCGGTTCTAAACAAGCCAACACCATCTGCATTAACGTCCATCGCTGCATTGATTTCCTCTGGCATTCCAATGTTTGCCAGCAAGTGTATTGTTTTACCATCAGATGTTTCTGCAGGCAAACCAATAATATTCTTTAGGCTTTCAGCATCATGTTTATCTTTTTGTTTCAGATCATAATAATTTTGCAATATTTGTTTATCTGGATTTACAAAAACTTCTCCCTTATTAGCATCGACGATTAGTTCATCTCCATTTGCGATTTTTCCAACAAAAGCAATGCCTGTTACCACAGGAATATTTGCTGCACGTGCCAAAATTATTGCATGCGATGTTTTATTGCCTTTTGACAAAACAAGAGCTTGCACTTTTTTTTTAGCCAATTCACCAATTAAAGATGGCGATATATCATCCATCACAACAACACTCATATCATCCAAATCATCTGTTATCAATTGATTATTATTATGCAATGAGTTTATCAATCGCTCATAAATATCTTTATAGTCATTAGCTCTCTCGGCATAAAACTCATTTTCAAGAGTCTTAAAATAATTAATAGTTTTTTCAAAGTATATATGCAGAGCAAACTCTAAGTTATATAGCTTTTCTGAAATCAACAAAAACACACCATCTTTAATCACAGGATCTGTAAGAATCAATTTATGAGCTTCAAAAATATCCTTATCTTCGTCTGACATATCAAAAGCAATAAGGTTATTATCAATATTTTTACTAATTATTTCTACTGCTTGATGATATCTGTTTTGTTCATTTTCTATTTCTGATTTATCGATCAATCCCATGTCAAATACATGTTCTTGTGCTTCTAATAAAACTGCTGTTCCTATACCAATTCCTAAAGAAACCTCTACACCTTTTATTATCTCCATACTATTCCCCAAATTGTTGTTCAAATAGTTTTTCTATTTCTTCTAACAGATATTCTTCATCGACTCCATCGACAATTAACTCTATTTCTGATAGGTATTCAGCTGCAAGCATCATTACACCTAAAATACTTTTACCATTGATTGTCATATCATCTTTTCTAATATGAAATTCTGAACGAAATTGATTTGCTAATTTTACTAATAAAGCTGATGGTCTCGCATGTAAACCCAACTTATTTTGCACAATAATTTTTTTCTTTATCATTGTTGATCCCTTAATTATTATGTGTATTTATTGTTCTTTGGCGTGCCTTTTGTTGCATCTCTTCTGCCAATTTTCTCTGCATTGCTTCTGCACCATCATAGCCATAAGTTTTTAATATATGATTCATTGCAATAACTTCAATGATTACAGACACATTTTTGCCTGGCGACACAGGCAAATAGATACAAGGTATCTCTATACCCAAATGCTCGGTATGTTGGTTTGTCAAGCCAATACGCTCATAGTCCATATTTTCTCGCCAGGGCATAAGCTCTACTTGTATATCAACACGGCTTTCTTTTCTTATCGCTTCAATTCCAAACATTCTTTCTACATCAATAATACCGACTCCGCGTATCTCCATAAAGTGCCCTATATCTTTGGTAGAAAATCCAAAAAGACGATCTTCTTGCAGTTTTAAGCGTACCACATCATCTGTGATCAACCTATGCTTTCTTTCAATCAACTCCAATGCACATTCGCTTTTGCCTATACCGCTTCGTCCTGTTAATAAGACACCCACTCCAAAAACTTCAACTAATGTTCCATGAACTGACTGATCAGGTGCAAAATAATCGTGCAAAAACCGTGCCAAGCCCCAAAACAGTTTCTCTGTTGAAAGGCGACTTACTATGATTGGGATATTCTTTTCATTTGCAATAAAATCCATTTGATTGGGTACAGACAAGCCCTTACTCACCACGAAACAAGGGATATTCATAGTCATCATTTCTTCTAAACGTTCATACAAAACATCTTCTGGTAAGGTTTGCAAATAATTGACTTCTGTTTCTCCTAATAGTTGAACTCTTTGATGAGGAAATCTATCAAAAAATCCTGACAATGCGAGTCCAGGCCTATGAATATGAGGCTCCACAATCTTTTTGTCATCAGGCAAAGCATCTGTCACTATAGAGAGCACAAATCTCTGACGACAAATGTCAAAAAAATCTTTTATACTTAATTCTTTCATATACTCACCAACTCCCTTTTTTTATGAAAACAGGGCAACTTATACAGCTGCCCTATTATTGTCAAACAAGGGTAGCAAAGGCTACATATCAAACTTTATGGTTCGATTAGGTTATAAAACTCGTTATTCTTTTTTACTAAGACATTTATTCGGTCACTCTCTAAGTTTCTAAAAACAAAGTATTCTTCGTCAATTTCTGCAAATTGATCAATTGCTTCAGATACAGTTAAAGTTTCAGCGACTAATCTTTTAGTGCGTACTACTTTTTTAGTTTTTTCTGATCCACTTTCATAAAGATTAGCATAAGCAAAAGTTTCATCTTCTTTGATTCTACGCTTTTGGTGATCTGTAACTTTGTCTTTTAATTTTTTGACCTGTGTTTCCATATTTTCAATTGCTTCATCAATTGCAAGATACATATCCATTTGGACAGACTGGCTTTGCAAATTAAACTTGGATGCATGTAATGACATATCAACTACATTTCGGCTATTTTCAAGTGTTAATGTGAGATGTACATTGATGATTTGATCAAAGTAGCGGGTCAGTTTTTCACAAGCCTCCTCCACATACGTGCGAATTGCTTTGGTCAAGTCAAAATGACGTGCGGTAATTGTTATTTGCATATTGTACCCCTTTCTTTTTAAGGATATCAAAAAAGATACCCAATCTTATTAATATTATAACTCAAATTGTGTGAATTGCAAATTTATGTAAATCCTCTATGGATTCCATCAAACATTCAGACAATGTTGGGTGAGCAAAGACAACTTTTTCAATAGTCTTTGCAGATGACTTGGTATTGATAATAAATGAAGATTGTGCGATTAGCTCTGTTGCTGCTGGACCAATTATATGCATACCGACGATGAGCCCACTTGCCTTATCTGCAATAGTTTTGACAAAACCAAAATTATTGCCCATGCTCAATGATTTGCCATTGGCTGCATAGGGAAATTTGCCTACCAAAATCTCTCCATATTTCTCTTGTGCCTGTTTTTCTGTCAAACCACAAGATGCAAGCTCGGGATTAGTAAAAACACAGCGTGGAATATTTTCATATACAAGTTCATCTTGTTCGATTTGTTCTGATTTGAGCTCAGCATTGATCAGCTCTGCGACTCTCAAACCCTGCTTGCTTGCTGTGTGAGCCAACTGCATTTTGCCAGTAATATCACCGATTGAAAAAACTTGTCTTTCATTAGTTCGACATTCATCATTAATTGTGATAAAACCTCGTTCTGATGCAATCTCAAAACCTTCCATCTTGATATCGCAAACTGGTTGACGTCCGACCGCTACCAATACCTTTTCTGCCTCTGTTATTTTACCATTTGCCAATGTTAGCTGAACTTTATCATCTATAATCTCAGCTTTTTCCACACCGACTCTCAAGTTTATCTTGATACCTAATTTTTTCAAACCCAAAGACAATCTACGTGATATTTCTGAGTCTTCTGTCGCAATCAACTCAGGTAAAAACTCAATAATCTCGACTTTTGTACCAAATTGTGCAAAGATTGAGGCAAACTCACAGCCAATTACGCCACCACCTATTATGGCAAGACTTTCTGGTATCTTTTCAATATGTAAAATATCATTTGATGACAAAATCCTTTCTCCATCGAAACGCATAAAAGGCAGCTCTTTGGGAACTGAGCCTGTTGCTAAAATTACGTATTCCACACTACATTGTGCCTCGCCATCTGCATAGATTATATATTTATCATCTTTTTTTACAATCTTATCCACGTTTTTATTTATCATCGGAATATTACGTTTTTTAAAAATATATTCTATGCCTGAAACAAGTTTCTCTACCACTTCTGTCTTACGAGAATACACTTTTTCAAAGTCGAGTTTTGTATCTCCTACTTCAATTCCAAACTCTCCTGCTTGTTTAATTTCGGCATATAAATCAGCAGATTTTACCAACGCTTTGGTGGGAATACAACCCCAATTTAGGCAAACACCTCCCAAGCGTGATTTTTCAAAACATACAGTGCTGATTTTATATTGGTTGAGGCGGATTGCAGTCTCATATCCACCTGGTCCACCGCCAATCACAGCTACTTGAAAACTTTCCATTATTCTCTCCTTATACGGC
This sequence comes from Candidatus Cloacimonadota bacterium, assembly GCA_020532185.1. GTDB lineage: Bacteria > Cloacimonadota > Cloacimonadia > Cloacimonadales > WRIO01 > JAGOCT01. The sequence goes on from JAJBBH010000054.1 coordinate 15,363, forward strand.
TATTAGGTATTTGTAATTCATCGCGATACTTTGCTATTACTCGTCGCGATACACTTATTCCTCGTTCTTTGAGGATATTAACTATATCTTGGTCACTCAAAGGTGTCCGTTTATCTTCTTTTTCTATCAATTCTTCTATTTGCAGCTGCACATTTTGCTTTGAAACAGCATCATAGTTTTTATCTTTTCCAGCTGCAGAGCAAAAGAAGTCTTTCATACACATTATTCCAAAAGGGGTATCTGCATATTTTAGCTTAACTACGCGCGAGATAGTCGATTCATTGACATTTAAATCACTTGCAATCACTGAATAAGTTAAAGGCTCTAAAATACCCGTATTATTATAAAAGAAATCTTTTTGATAATTGATGATCGAACGCATTACTCGTTCTAAAGTTCTGCTTCTCATGAAAATTGACTTGATTAAAAACTTTGCTGAGTTTACTTTTGAACGAATATATCTCACTGCCTCTTTATTTCCTGCAGACTGATGAAGCATTGAGCGATAATTTCGACTCAAAGTTATTCTTGGTACATAAAAGTCATTTATTATAACCTCATACTCTTCGCCAATTTTTCTCACAATCACATCGGGCACAATATAACTTGCCTTTGATGTATTTAGCCTCATACCTGGTTTGGGATCTAATTGTGCTATACGATCTCTATAATCAAGTACATCATCTTCAGTAATACCGTATTTTGAGGCAATTATGCTAAATCGTCTATATATCAAATCATTAAAATCTTCCTCAATAATTCCAACCAATATTGTATCTTTCAGCTCATACTCTTCTAACTGGGCGATTAGGCATTCTTCGATGCTACGAGCTGTTACACCTCGCGGCTTTGTTCTCAAAATCATTCTATGTACTTTATCGACATCATCTTGGACAAGCTCATATTCTTTACCAACTTCATAAATATCATATCCATCAGGCAAAAAACCATATTCATTTGTATTTTCCACGAGCTCAAAAGCAAAGTCTTTTTCAAGATCAGTTAATGGATAATCATCAATTAAATCAGTAAAGAGCCTGCACAAATTTTCTTCTACTCGAATATAATTCTCATAGCTTGGGCTATCATCTTCATAGCTTTTCGATGAATATTCATGATCTTCGTGATACTCATTCCATTCATCTAATATCTCACTTAACTCTTTAACCTCATCCAAAGTTTCTTGAGTCTCATTATCAAGCTCTTTATTATCATTTGCCATTTCTTCATCGCGATTATTTTCTTCGTATTCTTCTGTCATTTCCAAGAGTGGGTTTTGAATAATTTCGTTTTTCAATGCTATTTCTAAATCCAACATTGGCAAAGCAAGCATCTTAAGCGATTGAATCATCTGAGGCTTTAAGCTTTGTTCCTGCCTTTGTCTCAGACTAATTGTTTGAGATATTCTTTGATTCATTTACTATTCACCTTTTAATCAAATACTGGATTTAAAAATCGATCGCCAAGATAGAGCTTTCGGGCATCAGGATCATTTATCAGCTCTTTAGAAGTCCCTGATATCAAGATCTTACCTTGAAATATAATATATGATCGCTGCGTAATAGATAAAGTGTCTGCCACATTATGATCTGAAATAAATATACCCATATTCTTTTCTTCTTTTAGCTTGATTATTATATTCTGAATATCAGCTACAGCGATAGGATCAACACCTGCAAAGGGCTCATCCATTAATAAAAAAGATGGGTTGCTGACGAGTGAACGTGTAATTTCCAATTTCCTACGCTCTCCACCAGATAATGTATAGGCTTTTTGTTTTGCTAATGGGCTTAGATTAAGCTCTGCCAAGTACTCTGCAAGCTTGGTTTTTCTTTCTGCACGATTATAAGGCATAGTCTCCAAAATTGCCATAATATTTTCTTCAACAGTGAGCTTGTGAAAGATTGATGGCTGTTGTGCAAGATAAGCCATGCCCAATTGACATCGCTTATACATGGGTTTTTTGGTGATTTCGATATCATTAAAAAAAACTTTGCCTGCATTAGGCTTGGTCAAACCTAATATCATATAAAAGGTTGTTGACTTTCCTGCACCGTTGGGTCCTAAAATGCCAACTATCTCGCCTTGCTTAATTTCAAAGCTTATATCATTTACTACGCTCTTCTTACCGTAGGTTTTTGCTAAATTTTGAACTTTAATTGTATTTTTCATAATAATAGTATCTTTAGTTCTATGTATTTTGTCAATCTTTTTTTTATATTAATTGAAAATATTTTGCAATTATTGTGCCAAACTCTTTAAAATATTGTATTTGCTGTTTCTTATTTGATCTTATATTACGTGTATCTGATTTAACAACAGCATCAATTTAATAGAAAAAAACAGGTTTTTACCCAAAAATATTGCTTATTTCTTATCTTTATCCAGAAATTATCTTACAGAATTATAAGAATATGCTTTTTCTCATATTTATTTTCATATATCCAGATAGAATCAAAGCTTTTCAAACCTATAAATTAGAAAATTCAGCTTTGCAAAAAAATTGTTGACAAAAGATTAACACGATCTACTCTTGTTATCGGAGGAATATAAATGAAATTAAAAACGATTTTTGCTGTCATACTTATCATGCTTCTTACGCTACCAATCAGTGCTGAAATGATTCAAAGACATTTATTAACCTTGCCAAAAAACAATAATTTAGCTATAGGAATACATTCAAAAATATGGAATAGTATAGCTATGGAAGAGAGTTTATTACAACAAGCTGCCGTTTTATTTACCAGATTAGATGGCACTTTTGCAGTCGAAAAATATCTCTTGGATCAACAAAATAATAACTCAAGTTCTGCACATTATCAATACACTGTCGTTAGTGATATTGAATTGCTTGATTATAATTACAAAAACTTGAAATTTATCAATAATCAAGAAATATATGGAAGTATTATTGCCTTTTTTTCATTGCAAGATCAGCAAACAAAATACACATTTTCAGTAAGCTCAAAAGATGTTTTTGCAGAAAAATGGGGCGTAAATATAACAAAAAATGACACATTAGTATATGGAATATCAAAATCGTCCAGAATTGAAACAGCATTTGAAGAAGCATTTGAAAATGCTTTAATTGAATATTCAAAATATATATGTCAAAATATAAAGACTTTATATAAAGTTGACGATGATAATTCGGTACTTGTCATGGAAAACACTGCCATTAATATGATTAACCATTTAGAGTTCTCCAAAATTCAAATTGAAATACTTAAAGATTCAAAGACTCTCGAATATAAGGTATATATTGAACTAAGGAAGGAAAGTTAAAATGGAAAAGATAGCTGTAATACCTTCAAGATACGCATCAAAAAGATTAGAAGCAAAGGCTTTGGCTATGATCGGCGATAAATCTCTAATACAAAGAGTATATGAAGCAGTAAAATCAACCGAGCTCTTTGATAAAATCTTGGTTGCAACCGATCACCCTATTATTTTTGATGAGGTAATTAGGTTTGGCGGTAATGTGATGATGACTTCTGAAGATCATCAATGCGGAACCGATAGGATTGCAGAAGTATGTAAACATATTGACTGCGATATTGTTGTAAACGTACAAGGAGATGAACCCTTTATTTGCAAAGAACCGTTAGAAGGTTTACTTCATGCTTTCACAGATGAATCTGTAAAAGTTGCCTCTCTTATGTGCCCTATGAATAAACCCGAAGATATTGAAAACCCGAATAAGGTTAAAGTCATTGTTAATAAATTCTCTGACGCAATTTATTTCTCAAGATCGACTATACCCTACCAAAGAAATATTATTGATGGGTTCAGATATTTCAAACATATCGGCGTCTATGCATTTAAAAAAGAAGCATTACTTGAATATGTTGCAAGTCCACATACCCTCTACGAACAAACTGAAAGCCTCGAACAGTTGAGATTCATCCACAATGCTATCCCAATTAGAATGGTGGAGACAGATTATGAGGGTATTGGTATTGATACTCTTGATGATCTGGAAAAAGCAAGAAAGTTTGCAAAAGATAGCGATGCAAACCTTTGCCCATCATATCAAGAAGATAGTATATGAAAGATCTCAAAACAACAAACAAACTCAAAGAAAGATAAAAATATAGAATATAAAAGAGGACTAAATGGCAATTAAATACACAATTCCACGCGGCACATTTGATGTTTTACCAAAAGATAGTTATAAATGGGAAATAATCGAAGCAAAATTTAGACATATAGCCACAAGATTTGGCTATAGAGAAATAATTACACCTATTTTTGAACATGCTGAAGTTTTCGAACGCTCAGTCGGTGATAGCTCAGATATTGTACAAAAAGAAATGTATAGATTCACAGATAGAAAAGGTAGAATATTTGCATTAAGACCTGAAGGGACTGCACCTGTCATTAGAAGCTATGTCGAAAATAATCTCGGACAAGATAATCAAATTGCAAAACTCTTTTATATCGGACCTATGTTTCGCTATGACAGACCACAAGCAGGGCGTTCAAGACAATTCTCTCAGTTTGGTATAGAGTGTATTGGAACAAATAATCCATATTATGATGCCGAAACTATACAAGTTTTCTATGTGTTTTTAAAAGACTTAGGCTTAAAAAACTTCTCTGTCGAAGTTAATAGTGTTGGTTGTGAATCATGCTCACAAACTTATAACCAAGCGTTAATCAAATACTTTGAGCCACATCTCGATGCTTTGTGTAATGACTGCAAAAATAGATTGAATAACAATCCCAAACGCCTTCTTGATTGCAAAATAAAGACTTGCCAAGCAATAACAAAAAATGCACCCATTATGATTGACTATCTCGATGATAATTGTAAAGAGCATTTCCAACAAGTCCAAAATTATCTTAAAATAATGAAAGTACCTTTTACAGTAAACCCACATATTGTGAGAGGACTGGACTATTACACAAATACAGCTTTTGAGTTTATAAACAATAATCTGGGGGCTCAAAATGCCTTAGG
>JAJBBH010000059.1 GCA_020532185.1 Candidatus Cloacimonadota bacterium
ATCTCTTGAATCTCTTGAATCTCTTGAGTCTCTTGTATCTCTTGAGTCTCTTGAGTCTCTTGGTGCTCTATTATCTCGAGGTTCTCTTTGATCTCTTGGCGTATATGGTTTTGAATCTCTTCTTTGATCTGTTCTGTATCGAGTATCTCTTTGTTGGTTTTCAGCACTGCTATCTCTTTCTACAGATCTTGTTTCTTCTCTAAATTTTTGTGGGGCAGGTGCTTTTTCTTGTTCGTAAATTTGTTCAGGCGCAGATTGTTTTACCTTAACAGATTCACTTTTTTCTTCACGAAGCTGTTCTTGAATTCTTCTTCTTTCATTATCGATACGTTTCAAGTTTTCCGCTTCTGTTTTAAATTTTTTTCTAATTTTTTCTAAATCTTCATCTTCGAGATAATTCATATGGTGATTAACATTTATACCCATATCTTTCAGGTGTTTCATCAATGCTGAAGATGATATTTTAAGTTCTTTTGCAAAATCATGTACACGTAAAGCCAACTGTTCCTCCACTTCTTTGTGCTATATATGTTTTAACAATCCATTTTTAAAGTTAATATCTGTAACAGCGAGTATTCCTGTTTCTTTCACTGAAAATTGTAGGGTATCTTTTTTTTTACCCCACACGACTATAGGTGCACTAACTGTTTGGTTTAAAGAAACAATTTTCTGTCTTGAATTCAAAGACAAATCCTTACTGAGAATAATAAGCTTTATTTCACCTTTAAACAAGCTTCGTGCAACCTTATCAAAACCAGTTACCAGTTTTCCTGCTTTTTGAGCGAACTGCAAAAGTGTAATGATTTTGTCATTATTCTCATCATTTTTATCTTTTATTATTGTTTCTTTGGGCATTTTTCTAACCAACTTTCAATAATCCAATGTTTTTAGTTTTTTTTTATTTCTCCAAGAAAAGAGTTTTTTCAAACAATTATTTAAATCACATATATAATAGCCATAAGAATTTAGCTGTGCATTTAAGTCAATAATTATTTGCTTATTTATAAAAACAATTCTATACATATGATTTTTCTCTTTTTTTGTTTTGCAAATCACACACTGCCTTTGCGGTATGTGATTTGCTTTTGAAGCCTTATTTGTCATTAAAAATGCTTTGCTGCCTCTTTCAACAGCATGACAGTTTTTTCATTTATACCACTAATATTCCACAACTCTTGCTCTGTTGCACTAAAAATATCTTGGACAGATGTGTAGCCATGCTCTTTTAAAATATCTGCTATTTTTTCACTAACTCCATCAAGCTCATTAATATGGCTTGTAATCCTTCTTTCTTCTGCAATTTTATCTTCGAATTCATCTTGAGTATAGATATCAAGCTTATATTCGGTTAATCTTGCAGCAAGACGTACATTCTTACCTAACTTACCAATTGCCAGGTTTTTGTTTGGTTCAGACACTATAACGCGTGCGAATCGACCTTTATCAGTAGTGTATACTTTTTGCACAAGCTCAGGTCCGATAGCATTTGCAATTAGAATTTGGGGGTCATCGCTCCATTCAAGAATATCAATTGCTTCCCCATGTAACTCTTTCTTAATTGCATCCACCCTGATACCTTTGGGTCCAAGACAAGCACCCACAGCATCAAGATTTGCTTTCTCTGTATAAACTGCGACCTTTGTTCTTATGCCTGGTTCACGTATAATTTTTTTGATATCTATTTCACCGCTATGTACTTCAGGCACTTCCAGCTCGAGCAATCTTTTTACAAACTCAGGATGTGCTCGCGATAAAATCACAGTAATTTCATTTGCTCTTTTTCTCACACTCAACACATAAGCTCTAATGCTGTCGCCAATTTTATAAAACTCTTCATCGATTTGTTCTTCTTGAGGTAAAAGAGCATCTGCAAATCCAATATCGACAATATACCCATTGTATTCATTTTTCTTAATTTTACCATAAACAATTTGATTTTTTTGTTTTTCAAAGTCAAACATTTTGCGATCTTCTTCGAGTCTTCTAATTTTAAAACTGATTTCTTCTCGTGCTATTTTGACTAATTTAGGCTCAAGTGCATTAATTGGTAATTCTGTATCTATAAGCTGTCCCAAATATGCATTCTTGTCAATTGCTTGTGCATCAGCCAATGATATTTGAGCAAAAGTTTCATCATTTTCTACGACTAATTTTTTAAACTTTATGCCTAAGTAGTTTGAACTATAATCTGCCACTATTTCAAGCTCATTTTCTGGTTTCATTCTTTTTGAAATAGCGTTGTAAAGGCTATCAACTATGACGTCACGAAGTCGCTCTTGGTCTAATTGTCTTATTTTTGCCAATTCAGTGATTATTGATAATAAGTTTGCACTCATGACTTTTCCTTCTTTCCAAAACGATATACTGTTCTTGCTTTTTTTATACTATTAAACGGAATAACAAATTCTTCTTTTTCAGTGTCAACTGTAATGCTATCTTGCTCAACTTCCAAGAGAGTACCTTCAACAGTTTGACTCTTTTCATCTATTATAAAAGTAACCCTAATAAGTTCGTTGATAGCACTAATATAATGTTTTTTAAACTTTAAGGGCCTTTCTAATCCAGGCGAAGATACTTCCAAAAAATACCTACTTGAAATAGGCTCATCAGCGTCAAAATCGACACTTATAGAGCGATTGACATTAATACAATCATCCACGCTTACACCACCAACTTTGGTAATAAACACGCAAATTACCAGCCCTTTTGCTGTCTTTTTTACTTCAATGTCATAGAGCCCAACGCCATTATTTGCACATGCCTTTTTGATCGCTGGCTCGATCCTTTCAATCATAAGCCTCTCCACACATTATAATTATACCACTGCTTGCACAGTGGTATCTGCCAAAAAAGATTTAATCTCCGATTATATCTTTTAAAGCATAATACAATTTATTATATGTCATAATTTTGTCAAGAAGAACTTTTAAATATTTTAGTTTTTTTGCTTGATTTTAATCTTTTTGCTTTTAAACTTTCTTATGCAATAATACACATATTAAAAAGTGCTATCTTTATCGATTTAAACGCTGTAATATCTATATTAAAATAATTTCAATAAACCCTCTTTTATTTGATAAATTTTTATTATAAGAGACCTTATTCGTCTAAACTTAGTGTTGAACTCTTTTTTCAAATATGATAGCAAAAACATAAAAATCTTCATGTAAAAATTATTAATCCTTTTTTAATTCAAAAAAATAATCGTCTTTAAACCCGCTTCAGATGGCTATTTGCAAAATGAATAAAATTTATTTTTATCAAACCCCCATTTTGTCCTGCGTATTAATATAGAGGGGCATATCTTTTTGAGTAACAAATTGATATTTTTCAAGATAGTTTATAATCAAATAAAAAAAGGGCAAGCAAGCCTGCCCTTTTCAATTATATATCTATTCAATTGAAATAGTGATATATTGATAAACATTATTTCTTGTTAACACGTAAAGTAAAACTATTTGTTGCTCACTATTTTCAATTTTTGATAATTCATTTCGATAATCATCTATATTATTTATTTGTTCTTGATTAATCTCCAAAATCACGTCACCTGGTTGAAGACCAGCTGTGGCTGCTGCAGAATTTCTGTCAACTTGATAAATCAAAACACCATGTTCGGCTTTGCTATTAAAACGTCGCCCATACTCACTATTGAGTTCATCAACCTTCATTCCCAAGTTCAAAGATTTTGTTTGTTCGACTGTTGTTTTAGCTTGCTCGTTATCCCCTCTTGTTTGTAGCACAACATTGACAGTTTTACGCTTTTTGTCTCTAACGATCTCAACTGGTATTTTTTTATCAATAGGACAATTAGCAACAATTATTCTAAATTTACCTACATTCGCAATAGCTTGATTATTGAACTTAAGAATCACATCGCCGTTTTTTAGACCAGCTTTTTCTGCAGGCGAGTCCTTTTCAACACGTGCAACTAATACGCCTTCAATTTTTTCAATATTCAAGGTTTTACCAAGTTCTGCAGTAATGTCTTGTGGCAAAATACCAAGATAAGCACGCTCGACATGCCCTTTGTTGATCAGATCATCTGCTACCTTTTTTGCAAGATTGATAGAAATGGCAAAACCGATACCAATATTGCCTCCAGAATTGCTTGTAATTGCTGCATTCACTCCAATTACCTTACCATCAATATTTAAAAGAGGACCCCCTGAATTACCTGGGTTAATCGCAGCATCAGTTTGGATATAGTCCTGAAAAATCGGAGATTGATTGCCAAAATATAAACCGCTTCTGCCTAAAGCAGAAACAACGCCAACAGTAACGGTTCTGTCCAAACCTAATTGTCCAAATGGGTTGCCAATAGCAATAACCCACTCTGCGATTTCGAGTTCGTCTGAATTGCCTAATGGTGCGATAACAATCGGTGTTTTTTTATTAACTTTTACTTTTAGAACAGCGAGATCAGTCTCGGCATCAAAGCCAACAACCTCTGCTTTTAACTCTTCAAGATCAGCAAGTGTAACTGTAATTTTGGCATCTTTTCCTTTATTAACAACGTGATTATTAGTCATTATAAATATTATAGAGCTGTTTTTGTCTTCTTTGGAATCCTCTTTTTTGAAGATAAAGCCGCTTCCCATTGATACAAATTTTCGACTTTCTTCTTGAGGCGGAAAAAAGAATTTAAAAATATCATCGTTAAAAGGTAAACGATTGTCATATCTGAGTTTTTCTTCTCCTTCAACTTTGATATTGACGACTGACTCTCTTACTTGATTAACAATGTTAACAAAAGGACTTTTTGCATTACTGGCTATGCTTTGTGCCATTAGGCTATAGCTAAAAAACAAAGTAATAATGACAAATAAGCTTAATTTAAATGATTTCATTTTTAATTGCCTCCATTTTTTTGCATTACTATATTATCTGCAATACAGATTATACAAATAAAACAAATCTGCAAAAAAATGTTACAAAAATCTTATCAGTTTAAATCTTTACTGGTGTCTGATTCATCAATCAAATCTTTTAGAATCTCTCTTGCAGTTTCAGCATCATCTTGTGAAACTTGTAAATAGGAAGGTCCAAAAATTGGATTGTAACCAGTACCAAATCTTCCAGCACCAAACAGCTCTTGCAATATCTCATTTTTTACATAGTATTTGATTCCTTCATTCTCTAATAATGACTTTGCAATAGCCATTGCACCAGCATCATCTGGACGATAAATAGAAACTAAGTCCTGGTATTCATAGACCGATTTAGCTTCAGATTCGAGAGATTCAACGAGAGAGACTTGACATTTTTTACAGGTTTTAATGCCTTCTTTGTACTCAGATTTGCATTTTGGACAAAACATAATTACCTCCTTAAATATATAATATAGTAATTTTCAATAAATAGCAAATAAAATATTGACAATAATTATGTTTATGCTATTAATGTATAAAGAAAAAATAATGGAGGATAAAATGATAGCTAAAAAGACTTTATTAATGGTAACAATCGCAATTCTTTTCATTGTAAGTTTGAATGGTGCAGTACTTGACAATTTTACACTAATGACAGAACAGTATCCACCTTATAACTTCGAACAAGATGGACAATTGCAAGGTATTTTTGTTGAAATTTTAGGAGAAATACTTAAGCGAGATGGCTCAAAACAAACAGCAAAAGACATCAAACTATATCCTTGGGCAAGAGGCTATAAAGAAGTACAAAGCAATGTTAATTCGCTATTGTTCGGTATGACGCGTAGCGAAGAAAGAGAAAAAATGTTCAAATGGGTAGGACCTCTTGCTCCAACAAAAGTTGTTTTACTTGCCAAAAAATCAAACAAAATTGTGTTAAAAAACAAAAATGAGTTAACGAACTATTTGTCTGGTGCAATACGAGATGATATAGGGCATCAATTATTAACCGAGGCTGGTGTTAAAGATATTGATTTATCATCAGACATGCTATCTTGCATAAAAAAGTTAGATAGTGACCGTATTAAACTATGGGCATATGAGGAAAATGTTGGCTTTTGGGAATTGAAGAACCAAGGAAAAAACACTGCTGATTATGAGAGTGTTTATGTATTATTGTCATCTGATTTATATATTGCTTTCAACAAATCGGCTTCAGATGATATTATAAAAAGAGTGCAAACCTTGTTTGAAGAAATCAAAAAAGATGGCACTTATCAAAAAATTGTAGATAAATATTTGAAATAAGATTGAATTTGAAAAAAATAGGGAGCAATTTGCTTTGCTCCCTATTCATATTTTTGCCTGATAATTAAGCGACAATAGCTAAGATATCATCTTTTGAAACAATAAGTAATTTTTTGCCATCTACTTCAATTTCTGTACCACTGTATTTTGCATAAATAACTCTGTCACCTACTTTGATAATCTTTTGTAATTCTTCATCTGTGCCCACAGCAATAACTTTGCCAAGATTAGGCTTATCTTTTGCTGTATCAGGAATAATAATTCCACCAACATTTTTCTCTGCTAATTCGTCTTCGATTTCGATAACAACTCTGTCTTCAATAGGTTTTAATATCATCTTAATCCTCCATATTTGATTTTATTAATAATATAATTAAGTTTATCTATTTAGCAAACTCCAATTAAGATTGCTAAGTAAATTAGTCAAGAAAAATCTTGCAAAATTAATAAATTTCTTTGTTAATGCTTTATTTATCATCATCTATGAGCATACAAAATATATCAAATTGATTCTTTAACTATTTAAATATATAATTTCTTTCAAATTTATGCTTTTGCAATATAATCTATATAGTTGTAATATAGCAAAATATCCTTCTTTTTATAATTGGCACAAAGCTTGCAACTTTAGTTTGATATAATAATTAATTTGGGAGGATAAAATGAAAAACATAAGAAGAATAATGCTTTTTATAGCAGTTACCTGTTTTACACTACTCTTGGCTAATGAAGGAAATTTGACCAAAAACAATTCAATAGTAGATTTAAACAATTATTTGAATATTGACTCTGTTGATGAGAGCATTTCAAAATCAAACAAAAGTGCATATTTGGGTATTTATACAGAAAACATGACTTTAAAGACAGCTCGTGAAAACGAGTACAATGAAAACTATGGTATTATTATCACAGGTGTTTTACCTGATACCCCAGCTGATCAGCAAGGGCTTAAAAAGCATGATATTTTGATGAAAATTGATGATAAAATCATAGAAGATACAGACAAGTTCACAGACATTATTGAATCGTATTATGCAGGCGATAAAATTAATCTTCAATACTTTCGTCGTGGCGAAGTCTTTGAAATGGAATTTGTGTTTGGAGAGAAAAAAGTAAATAGTAGCTTTTCGTTTAATTTTGGTGAACAATCCCAAGAAACATCAAAACGCTCAGTAGGTTACGGCGGTGGAACATGGATGCCTATTTGGGTTGAACTTGATATGGATGATGTGAACTATCTTGTGAAAGGCGTGGGATTTAGCAAAATCGCAGATAATGGTATACTTCATACAGGTTTTGGAGGCAAATTTTCTATTGGTAAAGGGTTGTTTTTAGGAGGTATGGGTGCAGCTTATGATATTACAAAAAAAACAAATGCCATGGTTGGTGATGAAAATGTAATTAGACGAATGAAATACAAATCGACATTTGGTGGCGTTACGCTTGATAAACGCTTTGGCATAAGCAAAAACCTCTATGGCTCGTTTGGTATGATGCTTGGCGGTGCAAGCCAAAGTGTTGAGATCAGCCAAACCAAAGGCGATTTTAGTTGGACAGGATATTATCAACAAATAGAAAACTCTTTAAACAACTACACAAAATTTCAAAAATCTTATATTATTGCTCAACCAAAAGTTGAATTGCTCTATAGGTTGACAGGCTGGCTTGCGTTAAGAGCTGAGGGTGCGTACATTGCATCATATGGCTGGAGTAATGGTTGGAATACAAAACTAACAGGAGACACATTTGAATCTACAGGTTCACCAAACACTAAATTCGACACATTTACAATCAGTGCTGGACCCTGGTTCGGCTTCTAAATAAACATAGATCCTCACAAAGAGACACAGATTTGTGTCTCTTTTTTTTAATGAATTATCTTTTAAAAAAGTATTGACAATATATTTACAATTATATACATTGTAATAGTTGGAGGTATTATGAGACTAAATCCCTATAAATCATTAATAGTATTGCTATTTCTATACTTTGTACTTGGCACATTAAATGCACAAACTTATCAAGAATATAACCCCAATGATGAAAGATTTAAAATAATAGCTTTGGAAAAAGCAAAGATTAGATTAGATAATTCTGAAAGAGATTTTATTGCTGCTAAAAAGCTCTATGAAGACAACTTTATCTCAAAAGATGAGCTCAATTTATATGAATTACAATATAAAACAGACAAGCTAAATTATGACCAATATATGCTTTCTGTTATCTTTGACAACCCATATATAAACATCATGAAGGCAGTTAAAACAAAAAATGAGAATGATGAGATCTTTGTTGATCTGACAATTAAAAATAGTACAGGATCAAATTATGCGTTGGAGACTGCAATGATGGATGATATGGCTGGCACAAAACTTGATGCAACTGAAATGTTTAACCTCTATGTGTCTATTAAAGACTTGGATCGTAGCATTATTTCACAACCTTATGAACATCATGTTAAAAAGCTGAAACTAAATGAAGAATATACTATGCACTTTAAGCTGTTAAAAGATGTTGAAAGCGTTGTTATTTCAACTAATTATGGAGACAAGATTGATGAAAAGCAGATCTTACTTACCAAAAAACAAGATATTAATCTTGTAACAATAAGATCAGATATCTATGCTCAAGAAATAGAAATGGGACAAATGGCAACATTTAAGCTTTCAATGGAGTATTTTGGAGACAATAGACAGAGCTTTTTAGCAGAACTTGCTGGTTTACCTGATAAATATATATGGGATATTGTCTCAACACAGTCAAATGTAGCCATGTCGCGTTTAGCCTTTTCTCCAGCAGAAGCTCAACAAACTTATGCATTGCGTATAAGAGTGCCAGAAAAAATTGGAGAAAATGCAGAACTTGATAAGCCTATTGAATTTAAATTATTATTGAAAAACACCCAAAACGATATAGTTGGTTCAGTTGATTTGGAGATAGCAGCAACTGCTAAAGCGAGCATGAAGCTTATTGTGAACAATCTTTATTGGAAAGGGAATGACACAGAGACAATCAACTTTTCACAAATATATCTTGAAAATGAGGGTATGAAACCTATTAGCAATATCTCAGCTGAAATATTCTTGCCAGCAGAATGGGAATATGAGATTAGCCCAAAAAGAATAGAACAACTAAATCCAAGTGCTCGTTTGCCTATCGATATCAAAATAAAGACGCCAAAGAGTGTCTTGCCAGGTATTTATCAAATTAAGTTTAAGATGGTTGGCAATAATGTAAATCGTATCTTACAGACATCGGAAATTGAGTTTAAAGCAGAGATTACTAAAAAAACAAATATAATGGTGATCGTTTTGTCAGTGGTAATCAGTCTTGCTCTGATTATTGTGACTATATGGTTTATTATCAAAATCTCAAAGAATTGATCCTGTTGAGCAAAGGAGGTTGAAAAATGCTTAAAATAACAGAACTAAGCAAACGCTATGAGGATGGAAACCTGGCTTTGGATACGCTCTCATTAGAAGTAAAATCAAATGAAATATTTGCATTATTGGGTGCTAACGGTGCTGGTAAATCAACAACAATTAATATCATCTGTGGATTTATTCCGCCAAGCTCGGGAGATGTGGAGATAGACGGAATACTTTTGTCTAAAGAGCCTTTAAAATTAAGAGAAAAGCTTGCCTATTTATCTGAAAACGTAATGCTTTATGACAATTTTACAGGCTATCAAAATCTGAAATTCTTTACTGAGCTTGCAGGCAGAAATCTTGACAAAGATAAGCTTGAATCGACTCTAATAAAGATTGGTTTGCAAGAGGATTTTATGCATAAAACGATTGCTAAATACTCTAAAGGTATGAGACAAAAAGTTGGTATTGCAATTGCCCTTCTCAAAGATACACCCGTGTTTTTGTTGGATGAGCCCTTTAGTGGACTTGACCCAAAAGCTGCATATGATTTTCAGCAATTATTGTACTCATTGCGTGATGAAGGTAAGACAATTTTTATGTCAACTCATGATATTTTCAGAGCCAAAGAAATGGCTGACACGGTAGGTATCATGACAGCTGGCAAGTTGGTGGGAAATAAAACTAAAGCAGAGCTTGAAAATGCAGATTTAAACCAAATCTATTTAGATTATATAGAAGAAAGGCAGTAGCGCTATGTTGAAAGCACTGATCTTGCACGAGATGCAAAATCTTTTGAAAAGCAAGAGGGTTTATTGGACTGTAGTGCTATTTTTACTACTTTTTGCTGCTGTCTTTACAGTTCGTGTAATTAACTATCAAAGTCAAATAAACCAGTATATAGCTGATAAAAAAATGGCAGAAGAAGAGTTACAAAATGCGGCAAACTACAGCCATATTAAACTTTATGCTATACAACAGCCCTTAGTCTTTTCAATATATAATCAAGGATATAAAGCTTCACGTGTGGCTTTTATACAGTTTTATGAACCTATTTTGAAGACAATTTCTCTGAATGAAGAAACAAATCTTTATTATAATAGAGATAATAAGCTTGATATCACCTTTTTGATTACATTCTTTCTTTCACTTTTTATTCTACTTATTTCATATGATAGCATAAATGGAGAAAAACAAACAGGCACTTTGAGAATCATCATGACTTATCCAGTCAAAAGGCAAAGCTTTGTATTAAAGAAAATACTTGGTATCTTTTGCTTTGTGGCTCTTGCCTTTACATTACCTTATGTGATTAGCCTTTTTATTTTAATTATTATCTATACAAACTTACTTACAGCAAGCTTTTTTCTCAGTGCCTTTTTCTACTGGTTGCTTATTCTACTTTTTATTTTCTTCTTTAGCTTGCTTGGTGTTTTGATTAGTATTTCTGCAAAGATTCCTAATAGATCATTGGTATTTACACTCTTTATTTGGCTTCTATTGAGCATTATTTTGCCTATAAGTTGGGAATTTATCTTATCTCCTCAGCTTTTTCATAATGAATTAAATAAACTAACTCTTAACTATGAAGATAAGCTCGATCAAAGTAAGAGGATTTTTTACTTAAATGATTTGAATACCGACAAATATGACAAAGAAAAGCTAAATATTAATCTTGTGTCTCATTTAGTATGGTCAGGCTATTTTTACAATTCATCTGTATGGGGTTTTGATGAAACATACGATCAACATTACCGCTTTATGCAGTATGTTATTGATGAATATTATCCTGCGTCACGGGAGGTAGAGCAAGCAATTGATAAGCTATACCGTAAACAAATCAGCATTCAAAACTATAAAAACTGGGTATTTTTCTTCAACCCAATTGTTTTGTTTGAAAATATGAGTACAAAAATAGCAGGTAATTCACAAACTGATTATTTGAGGCATCTACAAGACGCGCGTGATATCAGAGATGATATTGTAAATCGTGGATTGGATGAAGGCTGGTTAAAAGATTATCGTTATTTTGCACGTAGGGCTGAGTCAGAAAACCTTGGCAGTTATGACGATATTAGTAAAAAGTTCAACTATGATCCCGAAAAAACTTGGGACTATATTATGGTGTTTATAAATGACCCGAAAGTGAGTTTTGCCTTCGAATTACCAGATTATCGTAAATATAGCCAACCACAACTTAGCTTTGGCGAGCTATTCAACAGAATCTTACCTTATTTGCTTATCTTTGTTTTTGGCATTATAACACTTTGGATAATCATTTGGCGAAGATTTATGAAATACGACGTTAGATAGGTTTTACGAAAGGATATAGTATGAATTCCATCTTATTTATAAAAGACTTGAAACTGATATTAAAAGACTTGAAATTCCAGATATTTTTTGTGATTCTCGTTATACTATTTATTCTTTCAGCAATGAGCAGTTCAGTTGCTTATAAGAATCTATCTAACGATTTTCAAGCAGATTACAAAAACCATAATAGCAGAGTTCATGATGGCTATTATACACAAATGATGAATATGCTATCTGACACCAAAATCACTGTTGCAAGCCAAGCAAGCCCATCGCTTCTCTTTAACAACTACAATACATATCCTGATAAGATCAGTACCTCAGTAATGTTCTACGAGCCATTTTTCTCTAATTATAATGCAGAGCAAAACGAGGTTTTTAGTTTGAACTGGTACTTTATTATTGGGATATTATCAGGCTTTATTATGTTAATAATTAGCTTTGAAGCAATCTCTTCTGAGAAGCGGTTCGGCACTCTACGATTACTATCCATCTACGGTATCAAACGTCAAAGCATTGTGTGGCATAAATATCTCAGTTATTTGCTTTTATACTTAATTATAATCATCCCGCCAGCGCTCGTATCAATGCTCTTATTCTTTATTTTAACTGGTTCATGGTCAATGTATTTTATGGTAAAGTTTGTTTTAATAATTCTACTTTCCATTCCTTTTGCCTCTTTTTTCATTATCTTGGGTATTCTAATATCGATGGCAAAAAACTACCGTAATTCTATTGTCCTCATCGTTTTTATTTGGTTGTTATTTGTGATTATCATACCTCAATCCGCATATATCATAGCCAAACAAATATACCCTTTAAAAACGAATATCGAGTATCATAATATGAAGATGGATACTTTTGATAAAGAGTATGCAGAATGGGGTGAAAAATATGATGCTGCTGTGTATGGCAATGGCAATCTTTTTGATGGTTTGCGAGCCAAAGCTGTATATGCTTCTCAAGAACAAAAAAACATAGTTGTGCAAAAAGAACTTGAAGATAGCAAAAAACAGACTAAACTCATCCAAAGAGTAGCCAACCTATCACCATTTAATCAATTGGATGAAATTGCTGAGATCGTCTTTGATAGAGGATATTATCTATTGCAACATCAGGAAGAAACAGCAAAACAGACAATTAGTCAAATCAAAAACCTGATGATTGAGCAAGATAGTCGCGATGAAAACTCACTTCATCTTTATTATAGTTGGGCAAGCAACGATCAGTATGCATTGCAAGATAATATTGTTCCTTTTTCCAAGCAATTATTTAATCATCCAGAACTTCTATTTGTAACAAATATTAAAACTGACAATGCAGCAACCAAGTCAATATATATCTTATTAAAACTTTTACCTATCATAATACTCAATATTTTAGTTTTTGCCATTGTAGCTTTAAAAATTGAGAGATTAGATATCAGATAATCTTTTTTTCTTGACAAATATTCCTGCTTATTTATAATGTAGCAAATATATGGAGGTGAAGAATGAACAATATCTTGAACACACAAAAATAAGCGTGGCGATACCTATCTAAAAATAATTAAATACCTTTTTTAGTCTGGTATTGCGTCTATTTCTGCAAACCCTGGACTAAAAAATAACATATATTTTAAGGCTCGGGACTAATCTGAGTCTTTTTTAGTAGCATAGGGTTGCCGTCAAAGTAAATATTAAAAAAAGGAGAACTTATGTTACACGAAACTACGATACAAGAAAACAGAAGAGCGTTGCTGGCAACAGTTTGTCTGTCAAATAAAGATATTGAGCTTACTAACAACTCTTTAAATGAGTTAGAAAGGCTCGTTGATACAGCGAATTATGAGACAGTTGAGCGCTCAATACAAAACAGAAAATCAATAGATAAAAGATACTATCTTGGTAAAGGATTTATTGATTCTTTAAAAGAAACGATGATCGAAAAGAATATTGAGTATCTTATTTTTGATGATGAAATCACCCCTTCTCAACATGCAAATATTGAAAAAGATTTTGGCATCAAAGTGCTCGACAGAACTCAGATTATCATGATGATCTTTACAAAACATGCTCAAACTTCTGAAGCAAGATTGCAAATAAGACTTGCTGAATTAAAATATCGATTACCAAGATTAAAACAGAACTCAGCTGACTTCTTTGATAGGATATCAGGAGGCTCGGCAGGTGGAGTAGCAGCAAGAGGCGCTGGTGAAATGCAAATTAACCTCGATAGAACTGCTATTAGAAAAGAAATTGCACAAATCAGCGATAAGCTCGACAAAATACTTGTTCAAAAGCAAACTCAAGCAAAACAAAGAGAAAAGCTTTATCGGGTTTGTCTTGTTGGCTACACAAATGCAGGCAAATCAACACTATTTAACCAGTTAACTGAGTCAAAAGCACTGGTAGAGGACAAACTTTTTGCTACACTCGATTCAACAGTCAGACCTCTGTCATTGTCAAAATACAATAACTTTGTTATCACAGATACAGTTGGTTTTATCGCCAAACTGCCGCATACCTTAGTTGCTTCATTTAGAGCAACATTAAAAGAGACACAAGATGCTGATTTACTTTTGCATGTGGTAGACGCATCACAAACAGATTTTTTGAACCAAATGAGCGAAGTAAACACTGTTTTAAATGAAATTGAGGCAGACAATGTGCCTGTTTTATTGGTGTTTAACAAAATTGATAACTTGAGCCCTGAAGAGAGAGTTGTCTTGAGTAATAAACATAAGAATGCAGTCTTTGTCTCGGCAAAAACGGCACTAAATATCGAAAATCTGGTGAAGAAAATAGAAGACTTTTTTGTCTTAGAAATTGACTATCAATTGCTTATTCCTTATAAAGAGCAAAAACTTATTGCTCAATTACATGATATATCAGAAGTGAAAGAATTAGAGCATTTGGAGACAGGTGTTAGAATGCTTGTAAAGCTCGACTCAAACAGAAAAGATCTGATTGAACGTTATATTCACAATTAAATAATTAATAAAAAGCCACCTTCACAGGTGGCTTTTTTATTATCTTAAGCTAATCTGTTAAGAAATCAAGTTAATTCCCTGGCATGCTTGACAGCAGATATATCAAGTGCTTTCGGCATAAAATCACTATGTATAAGCCTATAATGAGGATTATATGCCTTTTTATATTGATCAGAATGGTGACATAAATATTGGTCTTTTTTGTGCATCTCTTTTAATGATTCCATATCATCTGTAAAGCCTGCAAGCATATGATCTCCCTCAATATCCATGTTGTACATTTTTCTAATTGCAAAAACTATATTCTCCCAACGTGAGAGGAAGCTCATCTGTTTTATAATTTCAACATCTCTTGAGCTCTTTATAAATGCATCAAAGTACTCATCAAAATCAATCTTTTCATACTTTACCAAGCTCAAGTTTACCCTATAAAATGGCAAAAAATAGTCACAAGCCTGAATTTCAATAGTATCGAAGACAAAAGATTCTTCAAGCTCTTTTTGCAAATTTTCCCTTGCAGTTTCGATATCATTAACAATATGACCAGGACCAAATGCACTTTGAGCAAAGTATTTATAATAATCTATTAATGTTGTTTTTGGATGAGCATTGTATTCGTTTAAAATAGCATTAACAAGCTCTTTAGGTATCGCCATAAACCTTTACACCTTTTTTAAAAACAGCTTTTATATTTACATCTTTAACATTGCCAGCCTCAAAGATATCTTTATCGAGGCAAACAAAATCAGCTTGCTTCTGAGTACATAAAGTACCAACGGTGTATTCTGTATAGGTTATTTGCATAGCATTTGAGGTGTACAGCGACACAGCTTCGTATATATCGAGTCTTTCATCTGGATTATGCATATTCAAAGCTGAATCAATACCCAACAGTGCATCAATTGGCGTTATATACCAATCTGAGCTGCCTGTAACTAATACTCCAGCTTTATAAAGAGATTTTAGGCGATTAGTCGAAAGAGCTCTTTCTTTGCCCAACACTTTTGCATAAAAACCATCATCCCCGCCCCAATACCTATCAAAAACAGGCTGCATAACAGCACAAACATCAGCACGAGCCATTCTTTCTATCATATCATCATCAACTAATTCGCAATGGATTATTTGATGATATATGCCTATTTTTTCTTTTTGAGCTTTTTCTACTGCGGTAATAAGCTGCTTTATCGCATGATCGCCTATGCAGTGTACGCCGACCTGCATCTCTCTTTGATGTGCTTCTTTTACAAATTTATTCCAAAATTCTTGAGTTTGATAAGGTGTTCCATAATGTCCAGGCATATCAGCGTAAGGTGCGGTCAATGCAGCAGTGTGTGAACCAAAAGATCCATCAGCCAAAATACAACCACCAATACGAAAACCATCGTATTCCCATGCCTTTTCTATACTAAAAGATTGTGGATAAAGAATATACTCAACAATGAAATTATCTAAGTTCTGACTCATTAGAGGGTAATGTAAAATATCCTGCTGAGCATCGCCTATCATTGTATGGACTGTAGTATGCCCTGATTTTAAAGCAATATTTTGAGCTGCTACATATGCATCGAGTATTGATTCATCAGATAGATTTTTATGAAACCAATGGGCTGCATTATCGTTCAAATCACCGCGTAACAAACCTGTAAATGGCTCTGAAATGGGATATTTCCACTTGATACTATGTAAAGCTTTTGTATTTATAATACAAGAATGACCATCAACACGGCGAAGTAAAAGAGGCAAATCCAGAGACACTTTGTCCAGTTCCTTTATTGTTGGAAATCTCTTTTCAGCAATACTATTTTCATCGAAATTCCACGCAAATATCATATCGCTGATTGGTTGTGCATCTCGGATTAGACTAAATAGCTCTTCGAGACTCTCAACATTTGAGCAATCCACGCCTTTACTATACAAACCACCCTCGAATGAATGAGTATGAGTATCTATAAATCCAGGCAAAACACATGCACCATTCAAATCAACTTTTTTGCCTTGATAATTTGGGATATCCCCTCTAATTAAGGCTTTTATCTCGCCATTTTCGACAATACAAGCATGATAAAAGTCACCTCGAGATTCCATTGTATAAAATCTTGCATTAGTGTATATTGTATTCATTGTTCATCCTTTAAAAATCTTTTCGATTAACTGATAGAATTTGTGAATAGGAAAGCCCATCACATTAAAATAACAACCATTAATTTTCTTTACAAACTGCGAACCATAGCCTTGTATTCCATAGGCACCAGCCTTATCCATGGGCTCTCCTGTGGCGATATAGTCTCTAATCTCTTGTTCAGTCAGTTTTTTAAATGTAACGCTGGTACGCTCTACTACAGAATACTGCATTGCCTTATATCTTATACAAATAGCGGTATAAACAGCGTGAGTTTTTCCCGATAATAAAGACAAATAATCAAGTGCAGCAGTTTCATTAATTGGCTTGCCGAGTATCTGTTGTTCATGATAAACAATTGTATCAGCTGCAATAATCAAACAATCTCTATCCATTTCATCGGCAATGTTTTTACATTTTTCACTGGCAATGCGACAAACATATTGTCTTGGGTTTTGATGATCTTCAGCGTGAATTGTTTCATCTGCCACAGATTTCTTTTGCAAAAACTTAATATCAAGCATTTTCAAAAGCTCTATACGGCGTGGAGATTGTGACGCCAAAACGATACTTATATTCTTTAGATAATTATGTAACATATGTTCTAAAAAAAGCAAAGCCGTAAACTTATTACGGCTTGCTTTGTGTTTATAATTAGTTTAAACTTTGACTTGTAAAGCGTTAATCAGCTCTTCAAGCATTTCAGGTTTTGTAGCAATATCAGTATTTTTTAAGAAGTCTATTCTTTGTTGGAATCTACTTTTTAAGAGCTCTTTATATTCGTCCATATTTTCACGAGTTGCAGTGTTATATTTATCATAGAACCCGGGTAATATTTTATCAACACTTTCTTTGGTAGGGATCATCGCACCTGGCAGCATGTCCCAATCTTCCCATTCAAGTTGATCTAATAAGATTCCTGTTTGTAATGTTAAAGAAGTTTGCAACTTAATAGCTTCTAAATCTGTATCTGACTTTTTCCATAATCCTTGAGAGTTAAAAGAATAAAAATCTGCACCATTATCAGCAATAGCTAAAAAGGCTTCAACATCTTTCCACAAGTCATAAACGCGGAATGGGTTTGCAAAAGGTTCAAATGCGAGCTTTTTAAGATCTTCTGCTGATACGTTTTCTGCTTTATTTCTCTTTGTAATAAGAGCTGCTCCCATTGCAATAGCAAGGTGCTTGTTTGTAAACTTCAAGATTGGAGGTAAAACTGTGTCTTTCATAAGCCAGCACAGTGCTTTTGGGAAACTACATCTATTAACTACGTCACCAAGCATAGCTCTTTCCAGAAGAGCTCTGCCATTTGCTTGACGTAAATCCTGTCCGACAGGAATGTTTTTACCATCAATATTAATTATGCTGTGGTTCATCAAAGAAATAGCATAATCCCAGTCTGAGTGACCAATTGGTCTTGAATCAGTTTTATCAAAGAGGGTAGGCTCCCAAGCACGACAGATCTTTTCTTCCAGATCGATTTGGAATGCATCATCATGTAATACTACTTTTTTAAAGCCTTTTGGCAATGTATCTCCATTAGTATGAGAATTTGTATGTGATGATTTACCTGTTCCTGATAAACCAAAGAAAGCGATTGAACGCTTGCCAAGCTCATGATATTTTTCTTCTGCACATGTTGTAAAATCTATCTCTTTAATTCCACCATGACAAGCTGCCATACCAAGTCTCATACCTGAGGTCCAGCCAAGAGTTAATGTACCTTTTTTTCTCTCTCCAAAATACCTCATTCCGAAATTAAAGATGACATTATTCAGTTCGTCGACGAGTGCTAATTGTGGTGCTCCAACATTATTATAAAATGGATCATCACAAGTCCATTCATTAAATGCAACCAAAATAATATCTACGACTGGAATTTCTTTACTGTTCTTATATTCTTTTTCGAATACTTCAATTGGTGTAAAGTTACAAAGCCAATTAAAGACGTTCATCACATCGGACTCAGTTGTAACGAAAGTGGCTTTAATCATCAAATCAGGGTCTTGCCCTAATACGGCCTCTGCTTTGATTAAAGGATACTGTTCCATTTGAAACAAAGCTTCCCTTACATCGCCTTCGACTTTGTCTTTGTCATCTTGGTTTAATTTGTTATAAAAACGACGTGCCTTTGCTGTGCGACCAACTATTTTGCCATGACAATCATTAAGCACTTTTGAACCTTTTGGCAATCCCAATTGCTCAGCATAAGGTGGATAAATAACAAGATCGGTTTCAAAAACTCCAGCTTGTTTTTTTGCCATTTCGTAAGCCTCAGCTGCTGTGATTTTTCGCACCTTTGGATTGTTCATTACTGTCTCTGCCATTGCGCGTACACGAGACATGTCCTTAATGTTTTCGTAATAACGTATTGAGTCTAGACTTGACATTTGTCCTCCCACAGATTTCTCTGTTTTTTATTTTTTAAACTACTAAATTTAATTAATGAAAGCACGACTATTCGTTTAAAGAGAACTAACACAGAAATAGGTTAAATCTCATAATTGATGATTTATAAATTTTGTTAAATTGTCAAGCAAATTTATGATTTATTATTTTATATATAATACAACTATCCTATTTAACTCATTATCAGAAGGTTAGAGCTTTTAATTTCAGCATTACAAAAATGAGTTTAATTTCAATAAATAGCAAAACAAGATAAAAAGCGTCTTATGTTTTTATTTATCATGCTTGCTATCCTAAACCTCCTCTGAATCCTTTTCTTTTTCTCATTTTTTCATATACCTATTTTACTATTTAACCGTATCTTACTTATAAACAACAAATATTTTTAAAATAAATATCAGACTATGGACATGGTTTGACCACTCCATATTGTATGATGACCCAGTTAAATTTATAGAGTGATAATATGAATATGTTAAGTAGCTATCTAATTCCATCTATGATTAAAGGTGAAATTAGTAAAAATAGAGAA
>JAJBBH010000013.1 GCA_020532185.1 Candidatus Cloacimonadota bacterium
AAAGTAGGAGCGTCCGATAAAATGTGCCTGATTTTTACAAAAACAAGATAACACTAAATCGATTATATCTCGTTAATAAAAGGAGATTTTCATGGATTTAACTCAATATCAGTATGAAAAAAAATAGTATTGATATGGAGATTAGATATTCTGCTTTTTCTATATGGCTCCATAAGATTATTTTCTTACTTTATTGCGTGTTAATTTATACTGCCCCATATGTTTAAACTTAGGCTATCAATAGTGTTTAAACTTAGGGTATCAATAGTGTTTAAACTTAGGCTATCAATAGTGTTTTAATTTTTAACTGCACTTTACAAAAATCAATATTTTCCCTCATTAATTCCATTCCATTCACTATTCTATCCCGTTACCATCCCGTTACCATCCCGTTACAATCCCCTTGCTATCTTGGAGAAGCATAGGGTTTGTTCCAGTCATCTTAACGGATGCAAAAGAGAGAGTAAATGGAGATGGGTGCGAGAATCAAGTATGTGTTATCAGAAAAGGGAATAGAAACAATAATTTGTTTCACCAAGCACTAAATTGGCTTTGTAAGAAAGTGATTTCTTTAGTAGAATGACTAAAAAAGATAATAAAGGGTTATAAAGGTGTGTCTAACTGATCGCCAAACTGAGTTTATGTTTCTTTTGATTTGAAAAGATTATTATGAATAATTAGCCACAAAATCATATTTTATTGCAATATGTAGCTATTAATACGATCATTAATAGTATTTTTATCATTTTATAGGCTTTAAAAACAATCTGATACCTTTATTATAATGGGTTGCTAAAGTTTAGTATTAGAGGGATTAAAGCGATAAAAATAACTTATTTAAAAAAAAGCTTTACAATTTTATAAGTATTATTTTTTATTGTATTTAAGAAAGAATAATAAATGAGGGATGGATGCAAAAAAGATGGGATATCGCCGAAGAAATCACTAAACAGACCAAGCAAAGAGCCAAAGCATTAGCTTCTGAAGCTCATTGTCCGTTATTAATTGCTGAGTTATTAATTAGCAAAGAAATTGACAATTTAGACGATTTAGAACAATTCATTACACCAAGCTTGGATCAATTACATGATCCATTTTTATTTAAAGAAATGGAAAAGTGTGTAGATAAAGTCTTACAAACAATAGAAAATGGCGAGCAAATAACTATATATGGTGATTATGATGTAGATGGTACAACCGCTACCGCATTGTTATATCTTGGTTTAAAAGACATAAATGCTAAAGTTGACTATTATATACCTCATCGCATGGAAGATGGTTATGGCTTATCTACAACTGGTTTGGAGTTATTGCGTGATAAAGGTACAAAGCTGATAATTAGTGTGGATTGTGGAATAAACGCTGTCGAAGAAGTCGATATTATTAATGATATGGGAATGGAAATTATCATAACCGATCATCATAATGCAAAGAATATTATGCCTAATGCTTATGCTATGATAAACCCCAAACTCGAAGATTCTCAATACCCTGATAAAGATTTAGCTGGCGTAGGTGTGGCATACAAACTTTTGATGGCTGTATATAAAAAGCTTGGAATATTCAACTTTGAAAATAGAATGAAGTATATCGACCTTGTTGCAGTCGGTACAATTGCCGACATAGTGCCTCTTGTTGGAGAGAATAGAGTATTTGCTTCTTTGGGCTTAGAGAAAATGCAAAACATTGAGAATAAAGGTTTATTAGCTTTGATTGATATTGCAGAGATTTCACTGAAGCGAATAGATACTACTGATATCGTTTTTGGCTTAGCACCGCGTATAAATGCCGCAGGAAGAATGAGCTCTGCCATGCAAGCGGTCGAGCTTCTTATTGCTGACGATGAAACACGATGCCGTGATTTAGCAGAGATTATTGAGCGCGATAATTCTCTTAGACAACAGATTGACCAGAAAACATTTCAAGAAGCAAGCGAAATAATTGAAAAAAAGTATAAAGATATTAAAAACACTTACTGTATGATTCTGTCATCAGACTCATGGCATCCAGGTGTGATAGGTATTGTATCGTCAAAGCTTGTAGAAAAGTTTTATAGACCAACAATTATGATATCTTATCACGATGGCATTGGTAGCGGCTCTGGACGTAGTATCAATGAAATAGATTTGTTTGAGGCGCTGAGCACTATGGATGACTTATTAGAAAGCTTTGGTGGGCATAAATATGCCGTTGGCTTAACAATTTTACCTGAATATATAGATAGTGTCGAAAATAGACTGACAAGATATATCAAAGAAAGAATTACGCCAGAACAAATGCTCCCATTGTTAAAGATTGACAAAAAAATTGAACTGTACGAAATAGACGAAAAGCTAATGAAATGGCTTCAGAGCTTTGCACCTTATGGTCCAGAAAACAATCAGCCTGTTTTTTATGCAAAAGACGTAATGATCGTCGGTTACCCATATACAGTAGGAAGAAATCATTTGAAGCTTAAGGTAACAAAAGATGGTTGTGTTTTGGATCTAATTGGTTTTAATCTTGGTGATTTTTTGCCTGTTTTAAAACGAGAAGCATTTATTGATATTTGTTTTACTTTAGAGATTAATTACTGGAAAGACAAATCAACTATTCAAGGTAATCTCAAAGATATCAAACTGGTGGATAATAAATAATGAAATACTTGCTTGTTTTTCTATTAATATTATTATCATCATGTGTACAAGTAAATCATATTTATCAACTTGAAAACAATAAACCAGACTTAATGCCTATTTCTATTGATCTTATTAGCACACAAGCTATCAATTACCAAGCTAAAAAGGCATTATTTGCTGAAAAAAACCAAACATTATATGTTTTAGATGAATTGAATAATGAGATTTATTTTTATAAGAATAATAAATTGATAAACCGTGTTAAGCAGGGCTCAGCTGGTAAGTATTCTTTGCAAAAGATAGCAGATATATGTTTGGCGAATGATGGCAATTTATGGGCATTGGATTATTTTGACAAGGCTATTATCAAACTTGATAGTAATGGTATGCCATTAACGCATTTTACATTAAAAGAGACTATCAATCCTGTAAGCTTTGCATTGCTCGAAAACAGTGGTGTATATGTTTATGACAAAGCCAAAAATGAAATATTAGTATATGAACCTCTAACAATGAAATACATTTATTCATTTGCTAAAATGCTCTTTGCTGATAATCCATATTTGTCTATAAATAAAGAGCGATTATGGGCTTATGATAATAAACTGAGTAAGACATTCATTTTTTCTACAACAGGAAAAATGCTCACAGAAAGAGAAGGACAAGCCTTTTATGATCGGTTTTTTAATCTCTTTTCGTTTGAAAATGGTCTGTTGAAAAACGAGATAAACAATGCCAACTATCCAATATCTTTTCAAAATACAGGTGTCATTAGTATCAATGACAATCATTTAACACAAATATCTGACAAACAAATATACATCTACAAGGCACAATATGAAACAAAGTAAAACGATTTTATACATGATTATTTCTGCTGTGTTTGCAGGGTTAAGCCGTTATGATTTACCTTTTGATTTTCTGATTTTCTTTGCTTTTATTCCAGTTTTTAAAACTATTCAAATTGCTGCTATCGAACTAAAAAACAGAAAAATAAAAGATATAATAAAGTTCAGTTTAATACACGGTTCTATTTACAGTATTGTATTTTTGACAATCAGTGTTTCATGGATATCCATTGTTACATTGCCTGGTTTTATTGGGATTCTGCTTCTTTATAGTGTCTACTATTCGTTGTTTTTCTTGATATTGATATGGGGAATATCCAGGTATAAAAAGATTTTTGCAAGTTTCATTATTTTTGGTTTTGTAGGCTTAGAATTTGCACTAAGCTATGGTGCTTTCAAATTTCCATGGTTAAATATTGGTTATTCTCTGTCACACAGCATCTATTTAATGCAAGTATTAGAGTATGGCGGAATATATTTACTATCTTTTTTAATATTGCTAATCAATTATTACTTATATATGTTTATCTATGAAAAAAGACAATATCGCTTTATATTAATACCAGTTATAATTATGGCAGTTTGGTGGTCTTTTGGTTACTATCGCTACCATAATATCAAAACAGAAACAAAAGATATTAGTGTTGGGATTGTGCAAGTGAGCATACCTCAAGAGATTAAGTGGGAAGCATCATTTATTGATAGTACGATAGATTTATATCAAAGTAAGACACTTGAGCTTTTAGAAAAAGAGCCAGTTGACTTGGTAATATATCCTGAGGCAGCAATACCAGTGTATTTAATGAATGAGGGTATGTATTTAAGTAACATGTTAAGGTTTGCAAACTTTGCAAATGTAAACATATTTGCTGGTTTTCCTCACTATGTAAGAGAATTGAAGTACAAGAATCAACCTGAACCATACATTTTTTTTAATGCATCTAATCAATTTCAAGCAGATATGAAATACGATATTGCATACTTTAAAAACCAACTTGTTCCTTTTGGAGAGCGTACCCCGTTCCTTGATCGTTTTCCAATACTTTGGAAGCTTCAATTAGGTCAGGCAAATTTTGAACCTGGTGGTAGTTATGGCTATTATAGAGTTCGTGATCTTGTTTATTCTCCACTGATATGCTATGAAGTAGTTTTTCCAAATTATGTGCGAAAAATGATGGATAAAAAAGTAGATTTTATTGTGAATATTACCAATGATGCCTGGTTTAAACGCAGTGTTGGTACATATCAACACAAAATGATGTGTGTGTTTCGCTCAATTGAGAGTAGAAAGTCTTTGTTTCGTTCTGCAAACACAGGCTATTCAATTGTAGTAAATCCTCGCGGTGATATTGTAAAAGAACTGGGTTTATATGAAAAAGGTGCAATCTCATCAAAAGTTGAGATATATAATAAACCAAGTTTTTATCATCAATTTGGCTTTATATTCCCCTATTTCATACTGTTTTTATTTTTAATAGAATTTTCTTTGACAATATTCAAGAAAAATGTTAAATGATCTATATGAAAAAGAAATTGTATTATTCTATTGGTGAAGTAAGCAAAATGCTGGATATTGAACCCCACACATTAAGATATTGGGAAAGCGGGATACCTCAGCTCAAACCTCGCTCTGCAAACGTTAGAAACCGTCGTTTTGATGAAAAAGATATCAGTCTTTTAAAAAGAATCAAACATTTGATATATGATGAAAAATATACTCTTGAAGGAGCACGAATGGCTATTGCTGAAGGCAGCAAAGCTGACAAACAAAGAGAACCAAAGGATATTGAATTAAAAGGTATAATCAAACAACTTGAAGAAATAAAAGAAATATTAATAAAAAGATAAATGGAGACATTATGCAATGGTATATTGAATTAGTTACAAAACACCCAATTCTGACTGCGATGATACAGTTCGCAATTCTTGGTACACTCGGTGACATGGTTGCCAAATGGGTGCAAGAAAAAAGAATACACATGCCTTTTTCATTTTTGATGACTTTGTGGAAGATGGTTGAGTGGGCATTTTTAGCAATACTAATAAAGGCCGCTTTTATAGGTTATCAAAGTTTTGTGGAAGGCTTAATAGCTGAATCAATGTTGCCTGCAATTGCAAAAGAAGGTGTTTTTAGAGCTTTTGCAGTCTCATTTTTAATGAATGCACAATTTGGCTTCTTGTTAGTGGTATTACACCGTATTTTAGACTATTTACCAGTTGGCAAAATTAAGTGGAATGGAATCAACAAAGGCTTTTATTCTCTGTTTTGGTTTTGGGTTCCCGCACATACCGTGACTTTCTCGTTGAGTAAACCATATCAAATTGGACTTGCTGCTGTTTGGTCGCTGGTTTTGGGCTTAATACTTGGTCTTTTTAACAAAAAGTGATTGCTATTTTGCTTAGATTACCTATATTGTATTAAGATAGTCTTTACTAATAAGGAGCAACAATGAATAACGTAGATATTCATAAAAACTTTTATTCAGACGGCACATTGCACTCTATTGAAATATTTAAAGATGGCAAACGAAATGGCGTCTGTAAATGGTATTATGAAAGTGGTATGTTGGAAGCAGAAATTTCTTTTGTTGATGATAAAAGAGATGGTATTTATAAATCATATTATGAGTCTGGCTTGATTTGGCAAGAAGCTGAGTATAAAAACGATTTGCAAGAAGGCTTGACACGCTGGTACTATGAAAACAATAGCCTTGCAGCAGAAGTAAATTATGCAAATGGTATGCTGGATGGTAAAACTACATGGTACTATGAAAACAAAGCTATCAAGCTTATCGAAAACTTTCATCAAGGCAGATTAGAAGGGAAGTCTGTGGGTTATGATGAAAACGGAAAAATTGTTTTTGAAGAAGAATTTAAAGAAGGCGTTAAAATTGCATGCAAAAGATATGACTCAGAAGGCAATATATTAATGTCACAATCATTTTAAATAAAAATAACATGCCTATTTATAAGATTTAGGCTTATTGCAAAGGAGATTAAAATAAGATGAAAAAGTCATTGATCGTAATAATCGTTATAGTCTTAATATTGCTTATTTGTGGAAGTTTTATTATTTCTCGCTATAACAATATGCGTACTATGAGAGTTGATGTTGACAATGGATGGGCTGAAGTTGATAATCAACTAACAAGAAGGTATGATCTTATACCTAATTTTGTAGAAACTGTTAAGGGTTATGCAAAGCACGAGAGAGAAGTATTGACAGAAGTGACTGAAATGCGCTCCAGAGTCGGTTCTGCACAGAATGTTCAAGACAAAATGGATAGTAATAATGAGCTTACCTCAGCTTTAGGACGTTTGATGGTTGTTGTTGAGAGATATCCAGAGCTAAAAGCTAATCAAAACTTTATGGCTTTACAAGATGAGCTTGCAGGCACTGAAAACCGCCTAAGCGTTGCTCGAAAACGTTATAATGACGCTGTAACAGCACTAAACAGATACCTTGTTGTATTTCCAAATAATATACTTGCTGGAATGTTTAATATTCAACAAGCTGAATTTTTCCAAGCTCCTGAGGCTGCTGCAACAGCACCCAAGATTGAGTTCTAAAACACTTAGTTTTTTTGTGGAGAAAGCTCAACGCTTTCTCCTTTTTTATACTTATGCATGGTTTTATTAATAAGCATTTAATGCAGCGAAGCTTGCTATCATACTTACTTTATCCTTTTTCTTTGATAAATCAGCTCATCGCCAGATTAAGAAGAGCCACTTATTCTTTGGTTCAAAAAGAAATAGATGGTGTCATACTAATTTGTATTGGCAATATTAGTTCTGGTGGTACTGGAAAAACACCTTTTGTGATTTTTCTTGCACAACAACTATTGGCAAGAGATTATAGAATTGCAATTGTATCAAGGGGTTATAAAGGTAACTTTGAAAAATCAAATCATATTATAAGCGATTATCAAGGCGTTAGAAAGTGTGCTCTAAATGCAGGAGATGAACCATATATGATAGCTAATAGGTTAAAAAATGTTCCTGTTGTTGTTGGAAAAGATAGATTAAAATCTATTGATCTTTTGTTAAGAGAATTAAGTAAGCCTGACATAATTATTTTTGATGATGCATTTCAATACTTGAAAATAAAATATGATTATAAATTTCTCGTATTTAACGGGGAAAGCCCTATAGGCAACGGTTTTGTATTACCAGCTGGAATTCTTAGAGAACCTTTATCATTTGTAAAAAAGTCTGATTATATTGTCTATAATTCATATACGGAGATACCTGGCTTTTTAAAAACTTTTGATAAACCTACTCTTCGTCTACAATACAGAATTACTAATCTTAGTGGTTTGAGTCTGAATGAGTTAGCTATCAAAAGAATCGCTTTGTTATCTGCAATAGGCACGCCAAAAGCATTCGAGAAAACTGTTGAAAAGGCTGAACTAAGCTTTGTTAAACATTTTATTTACCCCGACCATTATGCATTTGATGATATTACAGAACTACAAAGGATTAAAAGCATAATACAAAGAGAAAAAATAGATTATCTCATATGTACTGAAAAAGATAGCGTTAAACTTTCAAAAGTAAACCATCAGCTGCCAATAATAATTGCCTATGCAGATTTTGTTCTTGATACTGATGACCAAATAGTGTTAAATAGCTTTTTAGACTCATTGCAAAAAGGGAAGGAAAATTAAGATGGATATTAAAAAGACAGAGTGGGGTTATGTTATTAGATTATACAAAGGAGAGGAAATTGTTCAAAGTCTGACGAGCTTTGTACGAGATAATAAAATCTCATATTGTACTCTTAGCGGTATTGGTGCATGCACAAACGCCAACTTGTCATACTATTCTATGACTGAATTAGTATATATGAAAAAAGACTTTAACAATTACTATGAAATAATCTCACTGCAGGGAAATATTATATCAAATGAGAACCAAACCGTAGTTCATGCTCATATTTTATTAAGTGATGATGAATTCAAATGCTTTGGCGGACATTTAAATAAAGCAACAGTTACTGCGACTTGTGAAATAAATTTGTTTATTTCAAAAGAGAAGATTAAAAGAGAAATTGAGTCTGACTCTGGTTTAAATTTGTTGAGTCTATAAATTTTATCAGTATAATATTGGCATATTCGGAACAAAAAATGCTTAATTTCTAAGCAAAGGAGAGAATATGCTAAATAATTATAAATTTACATGTACATCTGAGTTAAGCTATGAAAATGCAATAAGCAAAGTCATTAACGAGCTTATAAGTCAGAACTATAAAATTCACAATTTTGTTTTAATCGAGCAAAAGGGCATTATTATCGACAATAAAATACAGTTTCAGGTTGTCATTCAGGTGGTACTTGACGAATCTAATAAGATAGATTTACACAAAACAAATGAGCTCGAGTATGATACAGTTTGCAACTGGTGTGGTTGTGTTATGCATATCAGTTCGGATTTTTCTGTAAATAATAGATCTAATACTATAGTCTGCAACTGTTGTGGTCGCATGCAGAGTGTTAATGAAAAGAATTTCAAAACAAAGCTAAAATAAGAAGGCAATATGTTAATTATCGAAAGTAATTCTCATGATGCAAGCTTTAATATTGCAAGCGAAGAGTATTTATTTAATAACAAATCAGAAGATATATTTCTATTGTATAGAAACGATAAAGCCATAATTATTGGACGAAAACAGAATACTTTAGCAGAAATAAATCTCGCTTATACAAATGCAAATAAGATAAAGGTTGTTCGTCGTATGTCAGGTGGTGGAGCCGTTTTTCATGATGTAAACAATTTGAATTTTTGCTTTATTATTCGTGATACAAAGGTTAGTGAAAATAGTTTTGAACGATATACCAAACCGATTATTGAAGTTTTGCATGACTTGGGCGTTATTGCAAAGCTTGAAGGGCGAAATGATTTAACAATCGATGGCAAAAAGTTTTCTGGCAATGCGAAGTACTTTAAAGGATACACTTTACTTCAGCATGGAACATTGCTTTTTGACTCAAATATTAATGATATATCACATGCACTCAAGAGTGATCCAACAAAGTTCCAAGACAAAGCTGTAAAATCTATAAAGAGCAGGGTAACCAATATTAAGGCACACTTACAGAGATCAATTACTATCGATGAGTTTAAAGATTTAATTATTGAGAGAATTAAAAGAGAATATGATGATGCCAAATTGTATAAGTACAATGAAATTGATTTACAAGAAATCGAGAAGTTAAGAGCCTCTAAATATGCAAATTGGGATTGGAATTTTGGTAAGTCGCCTAACTATAATTTTAGGAAGAAGATACGTTGTGCTGGTGGCAATTTAGAAGTAATCATGAGCATAGAAAAGGGAATCATTGAAGATTTTAGGATATATGGTGATTTTTTTAGCAAAGTAGAGCTGGATGATTTTGAGAAAAGCTTTATAGGCAAGAAACATGCTTTGGAAGATATACATAATCATCTCGAAAGCATTAATTTAGAGAGCTTATTCATCAATATTACTTTGCATGACTTTCTTGAGGCAATGTTCTTATAATTATTTAATACACACTCCCTCATTCTTGATGTCTTTTAATGAATTTATTATTTCATGTTGAACTCTTATGGATTCTTCTTTAGTTATTTCATTTAGCTCTTCTATTAAGTCAATAACAAGGCTTTTTTTATATATTGGCATATTATCATAAAAATAGTTTTTTATATCTTCTTCTGCATATTTTAGGGCTATTGCCAGATCAGTAAGCGGCACACATTCTATCAAATTAAACATATTTTCTGTACTTTCCAAAAGAATTGCTGAAAACACTTTCATCTTATCTCCTTTTCATAATTTATTATTAATTATATCGATTACACGCTCTGGAATATCATACAAATTCTCGACGTAATCCACACTTCCAGTCTCTATGGCTGCTTTAGGCATACCAAAAACAACTGAAGATTTCTCGTCTTGAGCAATATTGATTGCACCTGTTTGCTTCATAAGTTCCATACCTTGAGCACCATCTTTGCCCATACCAGTGAGTATTATGCCTAATGCATTTGGTCCAGCAAACTGCGAAACTGATTTGAATAAAACATCCACAGCTGGTCTTTGATGCCATACTTGCGGACCATCTTTCACGCGCACAAAATATCTTGCACCTTCTCTTCTTAACACCATGTGTAAGCCACCTGGAGCAAGTAAAGCAAGACCTGGATAGACAACATCTCCATCTTTTGCTTCTCTCACCTCAATTTTACAAAGGTCATTTAATCTTTCTGCAAAGGCTGCTGTAAAAACTGGGGGCATATGCTGCACCATCACAATACCAGGTGAGTTTGCAGGCAATTTAATTAGTACATCTTTTAATGCTTCTGTGCCTCCTGTTGAAGCACCAATGGCAATGATTTTATTTGTAGTTGCTATAGAAATTGGTTGCAAGCTTTTCTTTTCTTCTACAGCGACATCGATTTTTCTTTTATTTACTTTAGCATGTGCAGCTGCCCTAATTGCTTTGATTAATTCTTTTTCTATTGAGTCGATTGAATAAGCCTCTGATGGTTTTGGTATAACATTTACAGCACCTATTTCAAGTGCTTTCATTGAGGTTTTACAGCCTTCTTTTGTTACTGAGCTTACGATTATTGTTGGAATAGGGAAATGCCGCATTACTTTCTTTAAAAAAGTCAAGCCATCCATTCTTGGCATTTCAATATCCAAAGTCATGACATCTGGCTTTAAAAGTATTAATTTATCTCTTGCAATATATGGATTAGGTGCTGTACCCACAACTGTCATATCTGCTTCATTGTTGACTATTTTAGTCAGTACTTGTCTTATTACTGCACTATCATCTACTACTAATACTTTTGTTTTGTTCATAATCAATCCTCAATCGATATACGGAGAGGCAAGCCTTCATAAAATAATGTTTCACAGGGCATATTATTTGATTTTGCATTTTTTGAAAAGCTTATTATTTTTGGAACAGGTATACTGTCGGGGAATTCTCTCAAATATTCTCCCACATAATTTCCTGCTATCATATTTAATATTTCTTTCAACACATCTTTCATGTCATTTTCATCAAAATCCTCTGTTCCTAAAAAATTCTCAGTCAGTATTTTTGTAAGATCATTGCCACAGCAAAGGTTTATTTTAAGCTCAGCATGGTCAATATAAGCACAATATTTATATTTTGCATCATATGTGTCTGGGACCGTTTCTTCATTCATAAAAAACATTTGTTCGATAACTTTAGAAGTCACTTCCCTCAAATTCTTCATCTTCTGACTCATGAAAAATCTCCTCTCCAAAGATATTTACCAAGTTTTCTTTGATTTCTTCTACTCTAAATGGTTTTGTAATAACAGAGTATGCACGAGTGTTCTTTAGTTTCATCAGCTCTTCTTCTCTTTTTTCAGAGGTGATAATAATTATCGGTGTTTGAGTTAATAATCCCTTTTCATGCATTTTTTCTATAAACATCAAGCCGTCCATTTGTGGCATATTTATGTCTGTAAAAATCAAATCAACCCACTCATTTTTTACAACTTCAAGTGCTTCAACACCATTGGCAGCTTCTAATATATGCAGGCTACTTATACCGCACATGTTTACTGCTTTTTTTAACACTTTTCGCATAGAAGAACTATCGTCAACTATTAGTAAAGATAAACTCATATTATTGCCCTCTATCAATCAATTTAAATTCATTTATTATATTCAAAACTTTATCTATATTATCAGCTATCATTTTTTCAACATCCTTAGTTTTTATATTATAGTATTTTAAAACCTGATCATAACTCTTCATATACATATTATCTTTTTGGGCAAGAAAACCAATTGTAAAAGATAGGAAATCAGCCAAAGTAACAAGCCTCACAATAGGATCATTAAATAGCTTATCATCGTGATGGTATTTTGCCGAATTTATTATCTGCTCAGGAAAATTCCAATGCTTTAAAATTGCCGCACCAATATCTGAGTGTGTAAAGCCTAATACTGTTTTTTCGGCATCTATAAAGTCAAAGTTTTCTTTATCAACCAATTCATCTATACGATTTGCCTCTTTTTTTACCCAAATACTCAAGATTATTTTGCCAATATCATGCAATAATCCTGCAGTAAATAAGATAGACTTATCAACGTTTTTTTCTAAATAAGCAAGATTTTCGGCTATAACAGCTACTGCCAGATTATGCTCCCAAAGCTCTCCTTTGTAAACTTCATAGCCATCGAGCAAGTCTGCAAAATAGCTTTGAGTGCTTATTAAGGTGAGAAGTGAATAAATCTGCTGTTTACCCAATAATGAAATTGCTGTACTGACATCATAGATTTGCTTTGGTTTTGCATATAAAGCTGAATTTGATATTTTTAATATATTTGCTGATAGAGATGCATCAAGCTTGATGATATCAGAAAGCCGTTTATTGGTATAATTATCACTTCTTATAAGCTCCATAGCTTTTAATGCATTTTGATTAAAGGCTGGTAAAAACTCAATTGCTTGAACGAGATCTTTCATTAACATCATAGCTCATACTCCTCTTTTGCATTTGATACTATTATTTTACCCGAATCAATATAAAGACGTACTGTCCGACTTTTAGAGCCTCCGATATCTTCATTATTAATTATCACATTATTTCTCCACAGCATCTTTCTTATAGCTTGGTAATTACGTTCTCCAATATTAAAATAGTTGTTTTTGTCCATAACATTACTACCGCCAATTAAGCTTGTAACAATGCTGCCGCGTTTGCAGCCAAGCTTAAAAAGATTTTTGAATAATATTGGCAAACCTAAATCAACATATTTGAATGGATTAATATTTGCATTTTTATCAATTGATGAGTCTGGGAGCATAACATGCATCATGCCTCCAATTTTTTTGTATGGGTCGTACAAAACAATTGCAATGCAAGAGCCTAAGGAATAAGTAACAAGAACATCATCAGGGTTGCTACTTATTTTCATGTCTGCAATGCTTACAACTGTCGTTTTATTCATAAACTACTCACTTAGATACGGATACCAATCCGATTTTCTTATTTTATGCGTCTTAAAAGTTACAGATTGTCCATTTTGGCAATCGAATATATATTTCCTGCCCATTTTGCCACCTATATCTGCTGCAACTACCTCAATATTGAACTTTTTTAATACCTTCTTTGCTATTAAAATATTATTATCTCCAATTCTTTGTGAGTTAGAAGATGCACCGCCAAGCAAATGTGCCTTAATGTTCTTTGTATCTGATCCATTATCTTTCATCTTTTTGATCAACCAATGTATTGCTGTATTGCCATATAGTGAATTAGATTTGCTTTTATCTTTAGTAAATGGATATAAATAAGAACAACAGGCTGAGTACGATTCTTCCTCGTCCCACAAAGCCAAAAATACTCCTGAACCAACTACACCATAAACAACTGTTGGCTCTTGGTTTATAATCATATAACCAGGTTTCAAAAGATATTTATTTGTGGTTAAGTTGTTATTCATCTTTTATTCTTTCTTATAAGTTGCGGGCATAACATATTTAAACTTGGAGTTAAGCCCATTTAGGCTTTCTGAATGGCCTACAAAGATATAGCCTCCAGGCTTTACATGCTCATAAAGTTTATTGACTATCATTTCTTTAGTTGGTAAATCAAAATAAATCATAACATTACGACAAAAGATTATGTCAAAACTATTAATATTATCGAATGCTTCGATAAGATTGATTCTTTTATAATTTATCATTCTCTTAATATCATCTTTTACTTTTATATAACCTTGTGCAGATTTTGTGCCTTCTTGAAAATACTTTTTGATTAATTCTTTGTTAATATTATCAATACGTTCTTTCGGATAGATTGCTTTTTGTGCTAAATTAAGCACTTTGGTTGATATATCTGATGCTAATATGCTCGACACTATTTGTGTGTCTCCAAATAACTCTTTGAGTGTAATTGCAATAGAATATGGTTCTTCTCCTGAAGAGCATGCAGCTGACCAAATATCAACGGTTTTTGTACCTTTTGCCAAGATTTCTTTTGCCCATACATCTCGCATAAACTCAAAATGTCTTTCTTCACGGAAAAAGTGAGTAACATTTGTTGATATTAGGTTTATAAACTCATGTAACTCATTTTCCGTATTATCATTAACTATTAGTGTAAAGTAATCTTTATATGACAGAATTCCTCTTTTTCTCAACACTTTATTAACACGTGACTGCAATAGCTGTTTTTTACCATAATGCAAATTGATTCCAGTTTTTTGATATACCAAATCTGAAAATCTTTTAAACTCACTATCTGATATTTCGAAATTGCTCATTTATTCCTCATAATATAATTCATTTGTGTCCAAGATGATGCCAACCCTACCATCTCCCATGATAGTAGCTCCAGATACACCTTCTAAATTTTTAAAATTCTCACCAAGACTTTTTACAACAACGTTTTGGATGCCAATGAGTTCATCTACTGCTATTGCAAATTCTTTATCTCCTGCTTGTATCATTATTAATAAGCTTTCTTCGAGGTTTTTTGTGTTATTACTCAAATTAAACTTTCTGTTTAGCCTTACTATTGGCAAAAGCTTATCTTCGATATAAAGTGTATCTCCTTTTCCAAGCACTTTATTTAACTGCTCTTTTTTAGGTTGTAATGAGCGTTTTATGCTGCCAATGGGTAAAATGTATAGTTGGTTTTCTACCCTAATAAGCATACCTTCCATAATCGCGAGAGTTAGTGGTAGAACCAAACGGAATGTGCTTCCTTGACCCGCTTTGCTCAATATATCAACATGTCCACCAAGAGACTTTATTGCCTCTTGTACAACATCCATACCCACACCGCGGCCTGAGACTTTGCTTACTTGCTCAACTGTGGAAAATCCTGGATGAAAGATTAGCTTATAAATTTGTTCATCAGAGAGAATATCTTCTTTTTTAATTAAGCCTCTTTCCAAAGCTTTTTGATATACTTTATCTTTATCAATCCCTTTGCCATCATCTATTACATCTATTATCAGCGAGTTACCTCTATGGTATGCAGATAGAGTAATATTCCCATTTCTTGTTTTGCCAACTTTTTCACGCTCTTCATTTCCTTCTATACCGTGATCACATGAATTTCTGATCATGTGGACAAGTGGGTCATACAATGAGTCAACAATATTTCTATCTATTTCTGTTTCTTCTCCAATTAAATTTAGGTTAATGATTTTTTTATTTTGTGCTGTATAATCTCGAACTACACGTTTCATTTTTTGTAAAGTATTGCCAATAGGAATCATGCGCAATGCCATAGATGCATTTTGTAAATCGCTTACAACTCGTGATAGCTGAGATATTTTTTTGATAAATTCATGATTATTGATTTTGATGAAATTCTTGTCTTCATTTACTAAGTTAAATGATATCACCAGCTCACCGACTGTGTCTATTAAATAGTCTAATTTATCTGTTTTTACACGTATGCTTTCATCTGCTCTTCTTGTTGCACTTTGCTCGATTTGTTCACATTCAGGGACCTCAAATTCAAAGTTTGAAAAGTCTATTTCTGCTTCGGGTATGCTTGTTTCAATTAACTCTGAACGTGCAGATTGTGTTTTTAATAGGTTTGCTAATTTTTCAATATCGCTATCACTAATTTTTTCAATTCTATCATCTGGAGTTAAATTGTATACTATTTTTTTGATATAGTCAATTGCTATTAAAATTGCTGAGATTACCTCTTTGCAAATTATCAACTTCTTATTTCTTGCAAGGTCCAATAAGTTCTCTGTTTCATGAGATATATGATTTAGTTTTTTTAAACCCATGAAGCTTGAAACACCTTTAAGAGTGTGGAAAGGTCTAAATATCTCATTTATTATGTGAATATTTTTAGGTTGTGATTCAAGCTCAATAATATTATTTTCTAACGAATCTATGTACTCCTTTGCTTCTTGCAAAAAATCTTTAAATATATCGCTATCAACTTGATCCATTTGCAAATCATCTTCCAACTCATCTTGATCTTTTTGAGGTTGTAAAGCTTCATCAATCTGCTTATCAATTGCTTCCAGTATTTCAGCTGAGCCCATCTTTTCCACATAATTTTGTATCAATTCAAAATCTGCGTGTATTTGCTTTATAAACAAATTGAGATCTAAAATTGGCTTTATTTCTCTGAGAATTAGATTCTCTATTGATAAGTCAATTTTTTTGAACACTTTTGTTAATGTGGTATCATCAGGCTGTAGTAATATTTTTTCCAAATCTTCAAGCTCGATTAATATACGTGTTAAATCTTGATTATCTTTTTCTTCAATGTCAAATAGTTCTATAGAGATTTCATTCAGTTTCTTTTCTATTAATTCTTTTTCTTTCATACCAGATCCTCTTTAGAGTATATTTTCACTTTTATCATTTTTCAGAAAGCTTGTCAAGTTATAATTTCATTTTTCCTTTATTATGTAATTTTTCTTGGTAAAGCCCTTTCAACTATCAAAAATAAGACACGACCTCCTACAGCTCCAGATACAGCTTGTATTATATTTGCATACAGATCGGCAAGTGCTGCTGGTAAGCCCATACCTGGTATAAATAATTCTGCTAAAAAGTATACGATTACCATTGCTAAAGCACCAAATATCAGAAAAGTGGGGTTTTTGCTCTTAAATAAGCCTGCCAAAAAAGCTTCCAAGCCTTTAGCAACAAATGTTATAGGTGCAAAGATAAAAAAGCCGCCTAATAAATCTGCTATTGCTGAACCCAAGCCTCCCGCAATTGCACCACGTGTTTTGCCTAAATATAGTCCACAAAACACAACTGCTATGTCTCCAAAATTAAAATATCCACCTGATGCAGGTATTGGTACCCTAATTAAGATTGTGCTTGCTGCCACAACAGCTGCAAATATTATCAAAAGGTAATATTTCATGTCTTAATTCTCCTTTTTTAGTTTTTCAAATTGATGTGATGCCCAAAACAACCAAATCATCAAATTTCTTATTGTTAATGCTATTATTAATGGGCTTTTATGTAAAAAAAGACGGTAATCAGAAATACTTTTTAATGACTCGGGTATTTCTCCCATAATTTCCATTGCCTTTTTATTATTGAGCATTTGCTCTTTTGCTACTTGAAATGAGCGAAGCAAAAAGCATATATAAATGCCAATTTTCCCAAATTGTAAAAATTCAACAGGCGATACAAGCTCTATAAAGCTCAAACCAATATAAAATACTGCTAATATTCTTATGGGATATGATAATAAGTATAAAAGAACATTTTTGCTTTCATTAATTTGTAGAGTTGGTGAAATGCTCCAGTTGTTTAACCAAAATACAAGAGCAAAAATTGAGTATAAGGCAAGCCCAATTAACCACAACTTGAACACAAATAGTAAGCTTTGCTTAGAGCTTAGCTTGTAATAAAGCCACGCTGCAAACAAGTTTACAAACACTAAGTATGCCAAATAAGGAGATATATATGTCTCTGATTTTAAATATGGGAATAAACTGACACCAATAATGACAAGCAAAAAGACCTTCAAATATATATTAATTTTACGCAGTTTATTTTTCATTAGTTACCATAATCCTTTTTTCTGAAATTAATAGCTTTTTGGCACCTAATAGAGGCATGATACCATGTGCATGACTGATAATAAAGATTGTGATATTCATGTTTTCATAGATTTGAGTTGTAGTTTTGAGCCAGATTTCTATGCTCTCAAGGTCTAAACTCCATGTTGGCTCATCGAGTATTAAGAGCTGTGTGTTTGTTTTCACCATCATCAGTGTCAATAGTAATTTCATCTCTGCAAAGCTCAGATATATAATCGGATAGCTATCTGATTGTTGAAAGTATTGTTTAAAAAGCTCTATAATAGTCGTATTGTTTCGAGTTAAAACTTTATCTCGGCA
This sequence comes from Candidatus Cloacimonadota bacterium, assembly GCA_020532185.1. Classification (GTDB taxonomy): domain Bacteria; phylum Cloacimonadota; class Cloacimonadia; order Cloacimonadales; family WRIO01; genus JAGOCT01. The sequence continues at coordinate 18,348 of JAJBBH010000013.1, forward strand.
TTCGCCTATTGTATTCCAGATTAATTGGCTCTCAGGGAATTGGCTAACATATGCAATGCAGTTATTTAAGCCTTGTCTATCATAAGATTTTAAGTCTTTTTGGCAAAGTTCAATTTCTCCTTGATAGTCTTTCTCCAATTTAAAGAGAATGTTTGCAAATGTTGTTTTGCCTGTACCATTTTCTGCATTTAGATAGTATATTGAGCTTTTATTTAGCTGTAGTGACATCTCATGATAGATTTCCTTTTCTTGATAAGCAAAGCTCATACGTTCTATTTTTAACAAAAGCTCATCACGATCTTTATTTGCTATAAGGGCATTGAGCTTTTCGAGATGCTGATAAATCTGTGGATTAAATGCTTCTACAAAAAAGCTTTTCTCATCAACTTGTACTAAGCTGTCTGTCTTAAGAACATAAACTTTATCAATAATATCTTGTAAACAGTGATATTCTTGCTCTAAAATGATAATTATTTTGTCTTTATTTTTTGCATCTATTATCGCATTCTTTAAGTCTTCACGACCTTTTTGATCCAACCAAGGCACAACTCCATGCATGACAATAATCTCTTCATCTTTGGCAAAAGCTAAACATAAAGCAAGCTTCATTTTCTCACCACCTGACAAGCTTTCTATCTTGCGGCGATAAAAGCTGTCATTGAGAGAGAATTTTTCTAAAAGCACATTCACATCATGTTGTGTTTTGGCTTTTGGTATTTGTGCAGCAAATTCTTCCCAAACTTCTGCAAACATTAACTGCCGATCAGGATCACAACTGATATAAGACACTGTCTCTGAGTAATCATGTTTTTTAAAATCTATATCTCCAGAAAAATCTTTGTATAAAAGCACTAATGACTCTATATCAGGTAATTCCATTGTTGGTAAAATATTGCCCAAAATTGCACCTAAAACAGTAAATGCTTTATTTTCATTACCATTTATTAATATACATGTCTGTTTTTGTAACTGCAAGTGTATATCTTTTAGTAAAGCAGTGTTTTGTAATGAATAAGTAAAAGCAATTTCTTTCATAATACCCCTTATTTACATGTTTTGCAATGCATCAAATATGTCAACAATTTTACTGTATTATTTTTATATTATCGAATGATTTACTATACTATCCCGTTAGCATCCCGTTACCATCCCCTTGCTATCTTGGAGAACATGGGGGAAAGTAATAGGTTTCAAAGGGGATGCTTTTTGTCTGCTGTACGTGATTTTAT
>JAJBBH010000075.1 GCA_020532185.1 Candidatus Cloacimonadota bacterium
CTTTCTATAGAAAACTCTATTGTTTTATAATATAATTACAATATATTTTTTAACAAACATTTGTCAAAGTATATTTTCAATTTTTAATTCTCTTTTAAATATTTTTTAATATAGTGGGTGAGAAGTCAATGTTTTTTTCGTATTAAGCAATTCCTTTTTTACAATTATAATTAAATAATTCCATTATATATCGAGATATAAATCTTTTATAGTTTATGTGCTTTGATTTATTACATAATGATAGGGTATAAAAGGTTATATTTTTGTTGGAAGTCAATCAAGAAGTATTATTAAGAATGAAATTAGATAATTAATAAGATATTAATTCTAAGTATTAGCTTTTTATCTCGTAAATTTTGCGTTTAAAAATGGTGATTATAGTGGGAAAGTAACGGGATGGTAACGGGATGGTAACGGGATGGTATCGATTTTCTTTAATAGTGTTTTACTATTTCTCTTCCATTAATAATGTTAATTTTATAAGTGATAAACAATTTGTGATAATATTTTGTGTTGATGTTTTTTAATAATGTTAATATGATTTTACAGAGTTATGTATGGTTTCATAGATATATTAAAATTGCTCATCAAAACAGAGTTATTTTTTAGATGGTTTTAAATAAATTGGAAATCAAATATTTTAACGATAAAAGTTTAAATAGATAAATTTAATTTGTATTTGGAATTATAAGCTATTTTAAGGCTCTCTTTGATCCTTAGAAGAGCTTTGATACTATGATTTTTTTTTAAAGCTGTATTTTCACTCTAATTTAACTTCATGTTCTGGAATCTGTTTATCGCTTTTAAACATCAAAGAAAGGGGTTGCTTCACATTAAATACCTCTTGAATATTTCGCTGAATCAAATTGAAACATAAGCAACATTATGTAAACCTGCAGACAGTAAAAAAAGCCAGTTACCTGGCTTTTTATAATTATTTAGATAACAATGTTTTAAGATGTGTTATGTAAGATTCAGCTCCGCCTTGTTGATAACCTGTTCTATTGATTTCTTTCTGATTAGAGTCTATTAGAACGATTGTTGGGAAGCCTTGAATTCCATATTTTTGAGCCAGTGCTCTATTGGTTCTTTTCAAATCTTCGGATTGTGAAATTTTTTGTGGAAAGTCCAATTTTAATAGGATAAGGTTTTCATTTGCATAGTTTATAAAGATTTCTGTATCAAAAACCTCAGAAGCCAATCTTTTACACCATATACACCAGTCAGAACCTGTAAAATTTATTAAAATTGGTAAATCACGTTCCTTAGCAATTTCGATCGCTTGATTATAATCTTCTAACCAAATAGTATTAGGAGAATCTTTAGCACATGCCACCATGAAAAGTGATAAAAATAAGACAGATACGATTAATCTATTTATCATATCTCCACCCCATTTAAAAATATTTTTACCTTTATGTCAACAGCTTTTTGTAACATTGCCGAAACTGCACAATACTTATCTTTTGAAAGGCTAATTGCCTTTTTAACACTATCTGGTTTTAAATCACCTTCAAATATGTAGCTTAATTCGACATCTTTGAAGACTTTTGGGTGCGTTTCCTCTGTATCAGCTGTCACTTTGAGATCAAAATTATAATTCTTGAACTTCATTTTATCAAGAATTGATACAACATCCATTCCTGTACAAGCAGCTAAGGCTGATAATACTAATCCTTTTGGACGTGGACCTCTATCATCTCCTCCATTTTCTTTATCAACGTCAAGCATGAAAGTATGGTTATCTAATTCTGTTGAAAAAGTAAATCTCTCTTTCCAAGATAATTTCGTTTCGATCATAATTACTCCTTTGTTTTTTTATTTTCCTTGAGGAATTTGATATAAAAAATCTTTCCATTTTGACAATGCATCAAAAATAAGAGTCAGTTCATTTTCATCAAGCTGGTTCAAGATTTTATTATAACTTTTAATTGATTCATTTATATGCTTATTTAGCATTTCTTTACCTTCTTCATTAATCTGAGTATAAAATACTCTTCTATCATCAGTTGAAGGAAAACGTACAAGATAATTTTTCTTAATCAAACTATCAACCAAGTGTGTTATTCGGCTATGTGTAACGCCAAGATGTTCAGATAGCTCTTTCATATTGACATTTCTATCTGTTTGAATTAAATAATGCAATAAATTACATTCTACTCGTCCGAGTTTAGAGCATTTTTTTTGCATAAATTCAAAGCTGCCCATTAATTGAGCGATCTGGTTAGTCACATCATAAATTTGTTTGCCAATTTCATTTTTTTTCATTTGTCCCCCGATTTTTATTAAAGATCATCTTGATTTACAAAACTAATAATTGTTAATCATATTATTTTATTAATATAATAAACTATTCAATTATAAAAGCAAATAATAAGTGTTACAATTTAGTTTAAACAAATACCAAAGAATGATTGATTTAACAAAAAATCTACAAATATATTTCTTACATCATCTATGAATTTAGAATTATTAATACATTTCAATTTAATATAATACTTAAAACTAAACAAATAGCAATATTAAAAATGATTTTAACAAATAAGTAATAAAATGATTGACAAATTAATACAAATTCAAATATCTTTAATATATGGTAAAGAGTATGAAACGAAAAACAATAAAAAAAGTAAATCTTCAAAGTAAAAGCGAAGGACAAGAGCACGTTGTTAAAGATTTTCAATTGGAAGAAAATGAATTTATCGACAATAGATATCGTGTTATCGAGCCTCTTCACTCAAGTAGATTCAGCCAAATATATCTCGCTGAAGATATAAATTTAGGCAAGTTTGTTGTTATTAAAATATTTGGCAAATATTTCGAATTAAAAGATAATTACGAGTTTCTTAAGTTATTTACCAATCAATTTAAAACATTAAAACATAAAAATATCGTAAATATTGAAGATTTCATCGATTCCAATTATGTTTTTCAAGTAATGGAATACATAGAAGGCCACACTTTAGAATACCTTAATGATAAAAGATTATTAAAGAAATCACAAATTCTGCCTTATTTACTTCAAATTGCAGAGGCAATGCAAATAGCACACGCCAAAAGTATCTATCATTGTGACTTAAAGCCCTCTAATATCATGGTTAATAATCAAGATATCATAAAAATTATAGATTTCTCTCATCCACAACTACATAAAACTCTTTATGGTGAAGATATCTTAACAAACGAATACATAGCTCCTGAATTTTTAAATAATGTTTTGGAAAATACTGATAACGTGCAGCGTGATATTTATGCTTATGGTATCACTATGTTCGAATTAGTTTATGGTTACTTACCCTTTAAGACAAACTCAAATCAACAAATAGAGTATATTCTCCCCAATAAATTACGACGTAGTAAAAAGCCTATAGATAAAATCATAAGAAAATGTATTTATTATTATCCCGAAGACAGATATCAATCATTTGATGAAGTAATTACTGACCTAAAATCAATAAAAATAACAAAAGAGCCACTTTTGCATACATTTAAAAAAACATTTGCTAATACAATTAAACTCAAGAATATTAATCCTGACTATAGAAGTGATTTGAAATATTTATGGCTCGCTTTGATGTCGCTTTTGTTGATATTACCTTTTTATTTAGTTGTTCAAAGAAATTATGAGCAGCCTTATAATGAAATTGAAATTGACTCTCCCCCATATCATTTATATGTAAACATGCTTAATCAAGGTCAATTGCCACTTAAAACAGCATTAAAAAAAGGCGACCATTTAGAGTTTGTTGATAATCAAGGTAATAGTATGTTTGAAATGTTTTATAATAATGAAAAGAAACTTGATATAGAGTTTCAAAGAAAAAAGATATTTGTTAACAAGAAACTATACGGTCAAACTGTAAAACATGTGCATGATTTACCTTTAGGAAAGAATTTAAAATATCTTAAAACAGATATTTTCTTATCAAAAAAAGATTTTAAAAAACAAAATAATTACGGATTTATTATCAACTTAGATGAAGTAATAGACGAACAGATTTTTAGTGAACTACCAAATAAAACAGCATTTATTAATATGAAAAATAATAAAAAAATCAAAACAATTAATAGCTTAAAGAGATTGAAATATCTGGAAGGGTTAAACATTGAAAACAGTGAAATTAACACTGAGGATCTGAAAGAAATTAAGCCACTTAAGCATCTTAACTTAAAGAAAACAAAAATTAAACGCCTCTCCCCTATCTTAAAGCAAACTCAACTTCAAAATCTCGACATCAGCGATACAGATATTGAAATACTAAATAGTATTGAAAACCTTAATAGCCTTGAGAACCTGTTTCTGTCAACAAACATGATAAGTGATTTTAGACCGCTTTATAAATTATCAAATTTGCGATCAATTAGTACTAATACTCAGGGCTTTCAAGAGAGTACTATCGAAGAGTTTAGACAGTTTTTAGATAGATCTAATGCACAGAAAAGTATCAGGCATAAATATATTTCAAAGAAAAACAATAATTATTTTTATTTCATATTATTTTTAGTTACACTGATAATGGCTGCAGTTATAGTGTTCTTGTTTAGGCTTTTATTTAAAAAAGTTAAAAAGCAACTGAATAATATAGTAGCAGATATAGATGAAGCTGAACAGCAAGAAGAACCACAAAAAAAGATCAAAGCATACGGCAGCAGAGAATTAAGTCTTATTAGAACATCAATAGATGATAATAGGCTCTACACGCCTCCAAAAGATAATGCACTATACTATTTAGGTACATTGTTGAATGACAATGATCAAGACAAAGAGCTATTGAGTCTTAAAGATGAATTAATAGGTATATTGGAAGATAAATGCAAACTGCATGTCAAGCGAGATGAATATGAAGCTATTTATCTGATTAGTGATGCTTGTAATCAATATTTTCCAAATGAAGTTTATTCAAGCAAACTAAAAATGGCTAAGAAGCACCTTTTGAAAAACTATTTAATTAAAATGAAAAAAATAAAAAAAGGAAGCTTTTTAATGGGTGATTTTACAGTACAATTTTCTGATAAATCTCTAACACCTCACATAGTACATGTAGAATCTTTTAAAATTAGTGACACAGTAATTACCAATAAACAATTTTGTGAGTTTTTAAATGCTGAAGGTAATCAAAGAGAATATGGAACCTCATGGTACAAAGAAGATAGCCAATACGCTCGTATTGAGAAATTACATGGACAATATATATGCAAAGAGCCTTACAATGATTTTCCTGTATATGATATAAACTGGTTCGGAGCAATGAGGTTTTGTGAGTGGAAAGGTGGAAGATTACCTACAGAAGCAGAATGGGAATATGCAGCAAGATCAGCAGGAAAAAACAATCTATATGCTATTAACGGCAAATTAAACAAAAACAATGCAAACTATCTTGTTGATATAAATGACACATTGTGGCATTCTGTTTTTCCTGTTAAAAGTTTTAAACCAAATAGTCTCAAATTATATGAAATGAGCGGCAATATTCTCGAGTGGTGTTATGATTGGTATGATAAATATTATTATGATATTTCGCCAGAGAACAATCCCAAAGGTCCTAAAAACGGGGAAATGAAGGTTGTAAGAGGGGGTGCTTGGTGCTTTGGAACAGAGCAAATGAAAACTATTTATCGTGGTAGTGCAAAGCCTCTTACACGAAATAATTTTATTGGTTTTCGCCTGGTAATGCCTATTACAAAGGATAAAATATGAAAAAATATATATTGTTTATAGTTTTAGTTTTTTTGTTTTCTTTAAGTTTTGGTGATACAATAAACGATTTGTTTTCCACAGCTTCAGATGATTTATTATCTACTTTTCAAAATATTTGTAAAAAAGAAGATGTGCTTTTGTATGAAAAATTTGAGGGTAATATTGGAGAAAGCTTTAGCAAACATTTGCTTTCTAAACTTAGCAAAGAAAAAACATGTGTGCTTGTAAGTAAAGAAGAACAAAAAAAGCTATTTTCTGAACAGTTAAAGCTAAATGACCCTATCTTTGAAGATAAATACAACAAGCCAAATTTTAAGACGCCACAATGGTTACTAACTGGGTATGCAGAACACAAACACTATATGAAAAGATTGAAAAACAGGCATGTGCTTATAATTGATTTAACTATATCCAATATTCAATCAGGGACAAGCGAGATAATAATAAATAAGTCTTATCAAAATGAACAAAAACCAGGAATCGTATTTACCTTATTTTTATTAATTCTTATAATTGTGTTATGCAGACTTGTAATACACATATTTAAAGGGTATCATGTAGTAAAAACCTATATAGTTGGCTTTTTATTGTTTTTTATATATGTTTTATGGCAGTATTTTTAATAAAAGAGTGAGGTATAAATGAAAGTTTCTGTAATTCAGCTTTTAGAAGGTAAAAATAGAGTATGGGATTTGGATAAATGGTTTTCAATGACATGTGATTATATTACTCAAGAGCTAAAAGATGCTTTGCAAAAACAAAAGCAAAACGAAAAATACTTTAAAAAGGATACTCAAGAAAAGATTGAACTTTATCTTGATAAAAACAATATTTTTACAAAAGATGTTCGGCGCATATTAAGCGTTGCAAATATCTTCTTTTTAACAAAAGAATACAATTTTTCTGAAAAATATATCTTGCCTGTCATTAGTAAGCTGACGCCTAAAAAAATGGAAGAAAAATCAATTATTTCTTATCTATACTACTGTCTTGCAATTATTTCATTGCATAAGGCTGATTATCGTTCATCTAATGAATACTTTATAAAATCTTATGAAACACAAAAAGATTGTGCAACAACTAATGAGAAGACTTTTTTGTTAATATCTTGGATTAATATTTTTATCGAAAGCGGATATATAGATTATGCAGAACAGTTACTAACATTTATAAGCACAAATATTTTTCCTAAACAAGACGATAATTATGCAAGAATACTTTTTTTCTATTTTCTATGCCATAAAAAACAAAACAATTTGGATTCAGCTATAAATTGGGTAAATTTACTCATACCTATGTGTACAGATTTTTTAGACATTGATGATTGGTACACAATTCACATTTTTGCTGGCGAATACTATGCTTCAATTAGAAAGAACTTTGAGAAATCTATTTATCACTTTACTTTAGCCAATTCTTTTTTATCAATAAAATGGAAAATATATATAAATAATATTGGGAAGCTAAAAAACCACCTAAAGATAGCAGACTATCTAAATATTAGGATTGCATACGAAGATAAGATGCACGAATTAATACTGGAAAACAATTTACACAGTTCACATTATTTGCACTCCCTCAAATACGCATATGAAGAGTTAAAGAACCTTTACAACCAAGTGCACGAAATGTCGATAATAGATAATTTAACCTCACTTAATAATAGGCATTATTTATGGGGAAAAGCACCAGAATTTATTAGTTTAGCTTACATGCAAAACATATCTATCAGTTGTATTATGATTGATATAGATGATTTCAAACAAATCAATGATGAATATGGACATCAAGCTGGTGATGAAATAATCAAACAAGTTGGCAAAATTGTAAAAAATTATTTCAGAAAAACCGATATAATTGTTCGATTTGGTGGTGAAGAAATAATAGTATTATTGTTAAAATCTCGTTTAGAAAACACACAAAATAAATGTTTAAAGTTGCAACAAATAATTTGTAACCATAAATTCATTGCAAAAAATCAAACTATCAAAGTTAGTGTTTCAATTGGAATAAGTCATAAGCAAAAAGTAAAAAACCAAGTTCAAGAAATTGAAAACTTGATTGATGAAGCCGATAAAGCAATGTATGAATCAAAAGTAAAAGGTAAAAACCAAGTTTCAATATATAAAAAATAATTAAAAGAGGTGAATATGGCTCAGGTCTTAATCAAAAATGTGAATAAAATTTATGATAATGGATTTCATGCAGTCAAAGATGCGAATATTATTGCAGAAGACAAAGAATTTGTCGTACTTGTCGGACCTTCTGGTTGCGGTAAAACAACTACACTTAGAATGGTTGCTGGCTTAGAAACTATAAGCTCTGGTGAAATTTTAATCGACGACAAAATAGTTAATGATGTATTGCCTAAAGATAGAAACATTGCAATGGTTTTTCAAAATTATGCTCTTTATCCGCATATGAGTGTATACGAAAACATGGCATTTGCGTTAAAATTAAGAAAAATGAATAAATCAAGTATTAAGCAAAAAGTCTTAGATGCAGCTGAAATGCTCGGCATTGATACACTTTTAGATAGAAAACCCAAGCAACTGTCAGGTGGTCAAAGACAAAGAGTTGCACTTGGTAGGGCAATTGTGCGCAATCCAAAAGTATTTTTATTTGATGAACCACTCTCAAATCTTGATGCAAAAATGAGAGTACAAATGAGAGCTGAAATATCAAGGCTTCATAAAAACCTGCAAACAACTATGATCTATGTAACACATGATCAGATAGAAGCAATGACAATGGCTGATAAAATAGTTGTCATGAAAGATGGCGTGATACAACAAATAGCAAGCCCCCTTGAAATTTATAATCATCCAGTTAATTTATTTGTCGCTGGTTTTATCGGAAGCCCTGCTATAAACTCATTTAAAGGTAAACTGTTTTTTGAAAAAGATCATCTTTATTTTATTTATGAAGATATGAAAATTACTTTAACAAATAAGCAAAAAACTGCATTAAATAATTATAAGTCTGATGAAATTATTTTTTCAATAAGACCAGAAGATATATATGATACAAATTTCGATAGCCTGGTTGAAGAAAAGCAAACTGTTCATTCATTCTGTGAAATTGTTGAACCTTTGGGTAACGAATATATGGTGTATTTAAAGATTGGGAAAAAAGAGGTTACAGCTCGATTTGACCCCAAAAAACTACCAGAAACTAACAAAACTCTTTTAGTAAGCTTTGATATGGATAAGTCTCATTTGTTTGATATATCAAACGAATTATGTATAATATAGGCTTTATTATGAAAGAAACGATTTTTAATATTGATTTTAATAAAAATATTATTGCAACTGCAATACACTCTGGCTCAAATTTGAGAGATGATGTGCAAGATCAAGTTGCACTTAATAATAAACAGCGTCTTCATGAAGAAGATCCTCTTACCGATTACATTGCTTTTGGTTTTGACTCATCTATTGTACAATTAACAAGCCGTTTTGAGTATGATATAAACAGAAATCCAATAAATGCTGTTTATCAATCGCCAGAAGACTGTTGGGGTTTAAACATATATGAAAAACCGATAAGCAGTGAAATGATAACTACATCGTTAGATAAGTATAAGAAGTTTTACAATAAGATTGATGCTATTTTTAATGAACTTTCTCACACATATAAAACAATATTTGTTTGGGATATACACAGTTTCAACAATAGAGGACGTGCGGATATTAACAATTTTAATGCTGATAATGCAGTGCCAGACATTTGTTTGGGTACAAGCAATGCTAACTCAGCTTTTTTCCCTTTATTTAAAGAGATTGTAGAGAATATTCGAACAGCCGACTTTTTTGGCTCTAATCTGTCTGTAGATTTTAATAATCCTTTTCCAGGTGGAACATTCCCACGCTATCTAAACGCAAGTTTTAATAACAAAGTTGTAGCATTGACAATTGAGATAAATAAAAGGATTTTCATGAATAGTAGAGAATATAATTTTGATGAAGATGATGCATGCGTGAAGATTCAGGCTTTGACACGAATAAGGGATATTATTACAAGTCAAAGCCCATTAATAGAATCTTTTATTTAGTTGTTATTATATAACTTAACAATAATTTTAGCAAAATGGTTTAAATGCTTATCGAGTGGAAAAAGTGTTTGGTTTATTTCTTTCACAAACCTATCTTTCGCTAAATTAACTACATATTTTACATTTGATTTACCATGTCTTTGATACTCTTTAATCTCACTTTCTTCCAACTTTGATTTAATATCCCAGCTACTGAAGAAGTTCGTATTGTCGTTATAAATATTTTTAGGGATTAACGGATAGCATATTGGATGAATATTAGTTACAAATTCAATGTCTGGCTCATATTCAAAGTTTTTGATGTTAAATTCTTTACTTCCCCATATCAAATCTAATTTTTCTACTAGCTCTTCTAATACTTTTTCAAGCTTTTCTAACTTATAGTTTTCAGGCTTTAGAAAAATCTTAAGTAGTTGAACAAATTTTCTTTCAAGCTCATCTCTAAGACTTTCTATTTGATCATAAAAATAGTTATCAAGTTCATCAGTATAAGCTAAAACAGGGTCTTCAAGATCATCAGATAACTTTGCAGATGTTATTCCATGAGGTATAGCGTGTCTATCAAAACTATTAATGTATTTCTCTGATATTTCATCGAAGTATTCATTAATTAGAAAACGTTTTAAAAAGTTAAATGGATTATCAAGTTTACAATCATAAAGTGTTTTGATCAATTGTCTGATTTTTAATACAATATCTTGATCTTCTTCCTTTTTGTTTAACTGTGCAAAAATCAATAGAAATTCATCTAATTCGTCTTCGAATCGTACATATGGAGCAAAATAATTTAAACTTTCTTTTCTACGATCTTCTTCTTGGTCTCTTTGTTCTTTCTCCAACATCATGTCAGCTTTATGAGATATAAAAGTTGACAAACTACCTGCTAATGCATCCTTTACGTTTTCTAAAAAACTCTTGTTTGATTCGTAAGTGCCTGGAAATGCTTCATTAATAAGTTCTTCAAAAGTTTCATTTTTTTTGTCTTTCATTTTTTCTTCTGTCATGTTATCCTCCAATTTGTTTTTTATGGCTGGACTATAACATATGGTTTGGACAAGCTATGTCCTTAGACAAAAAAAAGTTTATTAATCTTGATAAATTTGACTCATTTCGTTTAAACTCTCTTTAATACTTTCAATTAACTCAGTCGGTTCCAGTACTTTAACATTTGATCCATAAGATAAAACAAACTTTTTTATTTCATTTATTGAGCATGCTGGAAACTCTAAATCTACGCTTCCATCACTCAAGATTTGCATTTTTTGTTTTGTATGCCAAACTCTTTCTTGAATATAAGGAGCAATATTTTTATTGAACAACAGTTTAACCTGAAAACTATCTCCAACATATATACCAAAGGAATTCTCGAAAAACTCTTCTGCATTAAAATCAATTTTATCTTTATGGTCTGCTAAAGTATCCGCATCTAACATACGGTTTATCGCATAAACCAAGACCTTGTCTTTTTCTTTTGAGTGGGCTGCTATATAAAAGTTATTCTCATGCAACTTTAAACATAGCACTGTAACAGTATGTTCTTTTTCTATTCTGGACATAACACTCATATATTTAAAACGCAGCTTTTTACCGTCAATAATTGCAGATAAAATCTTTGACAAACTTCTGCTTGATTCATCACTCCAAGGTATTGCTGCTTTTGTATCAGGCAAAATATAATTCCATATTTTACGGTAAAACTGAACTAATTCAGGAGATGACTGGCTATGCATTTTATTAAAGCAATCTCTTATTACACCATCAAAATATGCTTGAAGAGGATAAGCACTTTTAAATAAGAATAATAATGTAAAAAACTCATGTTGATTAAAGCTAATTGAAGGGAATTGATAATGAGGGAGCATCTTATAGATCACCTGATTGTTTTCCCTAATATTTTCTGAATATATAGGAAAAGATAGAGATGATAAATACGATACATCACGTTGAATAGTTTTCTTTGAAACCCCACGTTCTTGAGCCAAATCACTTAAAGATATTCCTCTATTTGCGTGTGCAAATATGCTTTGCAAGATACACCATTGTCTAAAAAATGCTTTGTCTTCCATATCTATTACTTTCTTTTAAATGTGCAATCATTGGCAAAATCAATTCCAATGTCAGTTTTAAACATTTGGCTGCTTATTTCTCCTATACGATTTCTTGCTGATTCAATAATATCTGCTGTTTTTTTGAGTTGAAGCTCATCTTTTTTTGAGTAAATCCTTATTTCGACATCTCCACCATTTAAAAACTCTATTAAATCTGTTTTGACTAACATTTGCTTAGTTCCAATTTCTTTGGTTGAAAAATGTATTACTTCATTATCACTTATATAAATACCGTGATTATAATAAGGTGTAAATGTATCCCATCTTTTTACTCTTATATGATTACCTTCTTTAGGTGTTTTTTTGGTCCATTGCTTGCGAGTTCTTAACCAGGTAATAAAACTTGTCAAGCTGGGAAAGCTTGGGCTGGCTGTGTTTCTCTTGCTCATAAATACCTCACTGAAAGCTTATAGACATAGATGACTGTCCATTATTTTGTTTCAAAGGCTCTTGCAATGATATACGATCACCTGCATTTAATCCTTGTAGTACTTCCACTTTTTGCAAATCGTTTATGCCTAATTTAATAGGTATGCTGTGCTTAATTGAGTCTTGTGTTGCAAGATATACAATATCATTACCTTGATCGTCACTGAAAATAGCTCTAATGGGGATAGTCACAATATCAGTGCGTTTTTCTCCATAAATAGTAACATTGGAAGACAATCCAGGTTTTAATCGTTTATCTTTCTGATTGATAATTATTTCGATAGGAAACACTTTTACATTATTGTCAGGTATTGCTTTTGCTGCAATTTTGTTTATGTATCCAGTATAAATATCATATGGAAATGCATCAATACGTATTTCACAATCTTGTTTCATCTTTATTTTTGCAATATCAACTTCATTTATAGTTGTTTTAACTAACATCTGGGTTAAATCTGCAACTTTTATCAAAACAGTTCCATCGCTATAAGAGCTGTTACTCGATGTAACCATCTCTCCTTCTTCTATGTTTCTTTCAATAACAGTCCCTGACGCTGTTGCATACACTTTTGATATATTATCAGAAGTGTCTATTTCTTTAATGAGATTATGTTGATCTAATGTAATATTGTAGTCGAGTGTTGCTTTTTCAAGTTCATCTTTTGCATCATCAAATTCTTTTGTCGAAACAAATTCACCCTCATGCAATACTTGGATGTCTTCAAAGTTTTTCTCGGCGTTTCTGAGCCGTATTTCAGCTATTTTAAGCTCGTTTTTTATAGAAGAGATACTACGTGCCTGATTATAATCTGGCTCGATTTCAGCTATCAAATCGCCTTCTTTCACATAATCATTTTCATCTACATAAAACTTTATTACTTTACCACTGATTTTAGATTTGATTGCAATCTCTTTTATTGGTTGAATCTCACCTGTTTCTTCTATCTTTATTGTAATTTCACCTAAGCTTGCCTCAATAGTTTGAATTGACTTTTTTACGTCTGCGACTTTTTCTTTTTTACTAAATACCACTATTAAGACAATAATGAGAATTACAATAATAATAAGCCAAAACCATTTCTTCTTTGTTTTTTTTTTCATATAAATCTCCTTCTACCACTTTCCGAGAACTTTTCCAGATTTAAGATAATTTATTTCTTGTTGTTTTTTTAACAATGAGTAGTATTTCGAATTCATGCTTAGTTGTGCCTCAAGATACTGTATTCTTGATTTGTCCAAATCTAACATATTGATTAAGCCCATCTCAAATCTCTTTTGAGCAATCTCTAAGTGGGTAGTGGATAAATCAAGTTTTTGTCTATAAATCTCATAGCTTTGCTGATATATTTTTAGGTCATTCAGTGCTTGTTGAAACCTAACATTTTGTTTATCTACGAGGTCTTTATGATTGATTTCAATTATCTGTGTTTGTCGTTTTTGAATATTATATTCAGCACCTCTATCCAAGAAGTTAAAAATCGGATAAGAAAAATGAATACCATAAGTATATGAATCTTGATACTCTTTAGGCTTAAAAATTGGTTCACTTTCTTTATCTGTAACCCCTAAATTATACGAGTAACTGACATAGATGTTTGGTAATAGAGATAGTCTTGATTGAGTGAGGCTTAGCATATTTTGTTTAAGTTTATTCTCGCTAATCTGTATTGTTATATTATCTGAGAATTGATCTATATCTTGACTTTCCACTTGATCAATGTCTTCAAACTCAAACCCTAAATCTTCAATGCCAAGCACTTGGAACAAATCTTGTCTTTTTGAGAAAAGGTTTTTATTAAATTCGAGCAAGTCTGTCATTGCTGTAAGAGTGTCAATTTGACTCGCTTGAATATCATAAATTGTCTTTTTGTTATTTTGATACTGGATATTAACTTGTTCATAAATCTTCTTTTGTAAATCAAAATTCTCACTTAAAATCTCAATATTCTTTTGAGTCTGTAAAATGTCAACATAAAGACTAAATATCGTTAATGCAAGCTCTTTCTTTTTATCTTCGAGTGCTAATTCATTATTTTTCTTATCGATAATAGATTTTTTTAAATTGAAATAAGTTGGTTCATTCAATGCAATACTTTTAGAGATTGCTAATGTAGAGCTGTATTGATGACCCATTGTACCATCAGTTGCTGAAAGATTATAGTTTGCACTTGGTAAAAAGTCATACAAAGCTTTATTATAGTATTTATCAGATATTGTTTTTTGTATATTCTCTATTTGAAGAGTGTTAGCTTGTTCCATAGCTATATTTATAAGATCGTCAAGCTTATAAGTTTCTGCTTCTATAGTATTAAATAGCGATAAGCAGATAAAACTTACTATTATAAAGATGATTATTTGTTTTTTATTCATAGGTCCTCCTTACATATTATAATGCATTATTTGTGCCATTATTTATTAATTTAAAAAATTCCATCTAATATTTCCTGAATATTGCAACAGGTTTAATTCTTCAGCAAGGTAATATTCAGTATCAGTAATATTATGTGCTTTTACGACAAGCTCAAAAAACTTGGTAATTTGAACTTTTGCAAATACATCAATAATAAATGATGAATCCCAAACTTTTTGCTCTGTTATCATTTGATCTGCGTAATATGTATCTAAGCCGATGCTTACCACGTTATCTCGGCTAAAGTCTTTTTCAATTGACACTTGTGTCTTATTTAACAGTTGAGATGTATAATACAACAATTCGGAGTTTTGATATTCTAACATATGCCTGATTCTAAGAGTGTAGGGTGCGTAAGTGATGAACGCTGAATTCTGTATAGTAAGAAATGGATATTTTTCTTCGATAGACTTGTCGTAAGAAGCATTGATATTTTGTTTTGTATTTCGTTTGCCAACAAACAATTCTAATTCATTGTATTTAGTGTAAACGTTCATACATATTGCTGTTTCTTGTTTTTCTTTTTGGTCTACATATCTCATTTCATCATACTTATATTCAAGGCTATTTTTTAGTAAAGACAACCCGATAGAGTAGTATTGAGTTATAAAATAATCAAATCGATTAAAAGTATGGTAATTAGATTCTTCTGTATCATAAATCAAATCACTTTTAAGAATAAGTCTTTTATGCTTTTGCAAAATATTTAAACCAAGATAAGACTTATTGTCTTTAAACATTTTCTCATTACTTAAAACAATATCAAAATCTTGCTTTGTTTGTTGCAAATACAAGTCAAATTCGGTCTTCCATATTTCTTCTATAGACCTAATTCCAATAATATGAGAGTGGCTTTTATTATCGATTTTTTTACCTGTACTTACACCGAAATTGTCATGCTGACGGTTCATACCAAAATATAAATATTTATAAGCACCAAATAACCATAATTCTGAGCCTTTTTCGTTTATTAGATCTTCATTCTCAAGAGCAAAGTACGAATTGTTCAACCTTTTAGACGAATAGTCTTGATTTATTGTCTCTACGCCTATTTGCAAACTAATATTTCTCAGATTATAGTTAATACATGCATTGCTATTTGCTGCACTTTCTTTGATTAATGGAATATCACCCTGATACCCCAAAAATGTTGTGTGAAATGATAAGTTCTCAACGTTAAAAAGGTGATTCTTTTGGGCTTTAACCTTTGCAAAAGATATATCGTTTTCCCCCATACCCATATCAGTAGATAGTAAAAACACGCTTTGTTTATAGATTGAGTTTTGCAGATTTGTATATCCTTTTTTATTTGGTAGCGAAGAACTATAGATATTACTTATGTCATTGGGTTTTTCAAATTGATATAATAAGATATCATTTTGATAAGTTAAATTATTATTTTTTACGTTATTATAGCTTATTATGTTGTTTTTCCTAACAATTTGAGTTTGATATAATAAGCCCTTTTGAAAAATATTTGTCGAATAAAAGAAGTTATGATAATAAGATTTATCAAGTATTTTAGAATCTTCTACAATATAGTCTTCAATATGACTTTTTAGAACACTTGGTTCAATCTTTTCTTCTTTCTTTAGCAATGACTTAAGGATTGTTTTAGTGCTTCCTTCTATATAAAACTCAACAACAATCTCAGCTTTAACATTTTTCTTTTTCGACATTGCTGGTTTAAACTGGCTTGTCTCAAGAGCTGCAATTAGATATTCCTCAATATTTTGGGCGTGATCAGGCATATTAAGAACCTCAAAACCTCCATTCTCATCAATTAGCAAGAGAACTTTCACCGTTTGTGTTTTAAGTTTTAAGTTACTGGGAAATACGGGTTTAGATAGTTTTATAACTTCAACATCTGAGGAATCTGGTACTGTCATAGAATGATCAGCATAAAGTAAGCTTGTTAAACAAATAATTGAAAAAAATATGACAATCAATAATCTTTTTGACATAATCATTCTTTAATCCAATCATTTTTTTTATACCAATCATAAGTTATGATTAGATTATCCAGTAGCAATCTCTCTGGCTTAAAATCAATGGTGTTAATGAGTTTAGAGTTTGAACAAAGCCAGTTTTTTTGATTAAATTCTTTCGCTTTTTGCCTATTTAAAATAGGTAATTTTCTTTGTAATCTTCCAATCATCTCAGCAACAGCCCCTGTCATAGACACGAGATAATCTGGCACAGATAAAGAGATCACGAGCTTACCCATTGCCAAAGATAGGTTATCAATAAATTTTTTCATAGTATATATTTTACCATCAGAGCAATAATATATTTGAGAAAAGGCATTTTTGTTATACATTATTTGATCAATAATTTTAATTAAATCATCAATAAATATCAAACTAATATGCTTGTCAGACATACCAGGATGTATGGCTAAATGTTTTTCGATAAGCTGAAAATAAGCAAAAAAATCTTTATCTCCAGGACCATAAACTGAGGCAGAGCGAAGTATAGTCCAATCTTTTTGACAATGCTTTTGTATGTTTTTTTCAGCTAATAACTTAGATTTACCATACCAGCTAATAGGCATAGGGATATCTGTTTCTCTTACTTCTTGATGACCATTTCCAGGCCCACC
This sequence comes from Candidatus Cloacimonadota bacterium, assembly GCA_020532185.1. Lineage (GTDB taxonomy): Bacteria > Cloacimonadota > Cloacimonadia > Cloacimonadales > WRIO01 > JAGOCT01. The sequence goes on from JAJBBH010000075.1 coordinate 17,302, forward strand.
TGCTGCTTGACTACTGATAAAAATAAAGTGTTTAATTGAGGCAGAATTATTTGATATATTAATCATATTTAATGTTAAATCAACATTATTTTTACAAATCTCATCAAAAGAGCGTGCTTTTGTTTGTGCTGCACAATGTATAAAAATGTCTGCTTGGTTCATAAAGTAAGCTATACGTTCATTATCATTATAGTCAACTTCTTCGATTGATAACTTATTATTTATTAGGCTTGTATCGGCACCTTTTCGAACCAAACCGATAACCTTATTACCATTTAAGTATAGGTAATTACATAAACGGCTACCTATAAAACCATTAGCTCCACTAATCAAAATATTTTTCATATATTCTCAAAAACATATCTCGCAATTTTTGTCAAATATTATTTCACAACTATCGTAAATCATAGTGTAATTGGGGTTTTGCTGTTAACACTATTTTGCCTTTTAGTACCTGTATAATGTATTCACTGACCACATCACGTTCAAATACTGTAGATATAGGTAATTTTTTACCATTTAAAAACTCTTTATAGGCATCTCCCCCACCTGCAAGATAAGAGTTTGTAACCACCTTATAATTCTTGTTGGCGTCTATTGAAATATTGTTTATTCTAATTTCACCTATTGTCTTATCGCTATTTACATTTATATAAAAGCCTGATGAAAAGTGTAAATAGCCGCCTGTACCAATTTTATCACTAACAAATTTCTCTATAATTTTTATTATATCGTTACCGCTAATCTCAACTAAACTTAGATGGTTATCAAACGGGTATATATTGTAAATGTCTGATTTTTTTATGTCTCCAGAATTTAAAAAATGCCTAACGCCACCACCATTAGTTACACAAAAATCAGGTTTATAATCTTTAAAATACCATTGCATTGCATCAACACTAAGCTGAGCTAATTCGTTCTCTTTTAATCTAACTTCATCGCTGCTATAATGCTTATCAGATTTTCCAACGACTTGCCCCATAATTGATTCAGCCTCATATACAAAAGGTAAAAGTTCTGATGTAAGAAATTCGTCGTCTTTATCATTATGAACTATTGGAATTGCTTCCCAACTTACTAATTTTTTAATATCATTATTTATCTCGATTACAGCATAGCCAATATGGGTACCCCAACAGTTTGCCTGTACAACAGCTACACTATCTTGGCTTAAACTGTTTTTCACCCAAATTGGCTTGTCTAAGTATGTATGGCTATGCCCATCAATAATTAGATTTAAGCCATGTATTTTCTTTGCAAGATTTATTGCTCCATAGTCAGGTTTATCACTGATACCAAGATGAGTAAGTGCTATGATAAAATCAGTTGAGTCTTTTATAGCGTTAATTATATTTTGTGCAATCTCAACTTCATCATAGAAAAGTAGTTGAGAGCTTATTGATAGTGGTGCTGAATACTGAGTGCTGTTGGTAGTTAAGCCTATAATACCTATTTTATATGAACTTTTTTCTATTATCACATAAGGTTTTGCTAAATAAGTATTATCTTTTTTAAA
>JAJBBH010000020.1 GCA_020532185.1 Candidatus Cloacimonadota bacterium
AAGACAATTGAAAGAGTCTGATTATAATTATAAACAATTATTTAGTAATATGATGTCAGCTTTTGCAATACATGAGCTGGTTTATGATAAAAATGGTGAGGCAGTTGACTATAGGTTTGTCGAAGTAAATCCATTTTTTGAAGAAATCACAGGATTAGTTGCAAAAGAAATAATAGGTAAAACTGTTTTAGAGGTATTGCCAAATACTGAGAGTTATTGGATTGAGTATTATGCAAAAGTTGTCAAAACAGGCAAGACTTTTAATTTTTCTCAATATTCGCAAGGGCTTGGTAAATATTATGATGTACTTGCTTTTCCAATTGGGGAAAAAGGGTTTGCAACAATCTTTAACGATGTAACTGAACATAAGATTATTAGCGATACGCAAGAGTTTATAATTAATACTTTTCATAATGCAGAAGAGAACTTCTTTGAAGCTTTAGCCAGATTCTTATCCGAACTATTTGGTGTAAGCTGTGTAATGATTGGTAAATATTCTAATGGATATGTCGACACTCTTGCTATGCATTTCAATGGTGAGAGTCATGCAAAAATTAGCTATCCAGTCAAGAATATGCCGTGTCAAAAAGTTATAGAACAACACATATGCTATTATCAACACAGTGTTTGTGAGCACTATCCTTCTTGTGAAATGTTACAGCAAATAGGTGCAGAATCATTTCTTGGTATTTCTCTTATTTCCAAAAGTGGTTCTCCTATTGGGTTGATTTCTTTGATAGACACAAAACCTTTAATCAAAGAAAGTATTCATGAAAAAGTATTGAGAGTTGTTTCGGTGAGAACAACAGAAGAGATTGAAAGAGAAACAAATGATGAGTTGATACACAATTTATTGCAAACTAATGAATTGCAATTAAAAGAATCTCATCATCGCATGAAAAACAATATGAATACAATGTATAGCTTACTGATGATAAAAGCAGATGAGCATAAAGGCACAGATGCAGAGGAGATATTAATTGATTCAGCTAAGTATCTGTCAAGTATGAGAATACTATATGATAATTTATTTTATTATAATACATTTTCAAAGTTGGATTTAAAGTTGTTTGTTCATGGTTTGGTTCATGATATTCTGCAAGCTAACTATATAAAAGTACAAATACATAGCAATTTTGATGTCGATGAAATAGAATTAATACCAGATGTATTATCATCATTGGGGTTGATAATAAATGAGCTTATTAGCAATTCTATCAAACATGGATTTCAAGATGATGGTGAAAACCATATTTGGTTGTCAGCAAAAGAAATAGAAGACAAGTTGGTTATAAAATTTAAAAATAGTGGATTAAAATTGCCTGATGATTTTGATTTATCAAGTTCCAAAGGTTTTGGGATGCAGTTAATATCTGCATTAGTAAGCCAACATAAAGGAGTATTTTATAATCTATCAGGAAACAGAACTGAATTTGTAATCGAAATCCCACTTAGAGATATTAAAAAATAATAATTGAAAAAGCGTGGAGGTTAAAATGAATACAATTGTCAAAGATCGTGTAAAATCAAAGTACTTTTTAAGTTTAATACTTTTTCTTATATGTTTTAGTTTTTTATTTGCAGAGACATCTAAGGAACAGGTAGAAGAAGGTTATCCAGTTTTTTTGAATCAAAAAGAGATATTTCGTTTATATTCAGGGTATCAGCATATCAGCCTGATAGAGAGAGTGAAAATAATTGAATCAAGATTTGAAGCAATTAAAACGAATAGAAAGAGCAACCCTGATAGCTTGTTAATTCAAAATGTAGGTAAAGATGTCTTTATTAGCTATTATGGTACACCGTTGGTTTATATCACTGACGACGATGTTCAGGTATTGAAAAAAGACAAGATGGCAATTGCCGAAGATATACATGATAGTATCAAAAAGGAATTAATGCCCCTATTAAGCTCTTTATCTTTAAAGAACCAGATTATCTCAGCGACAATAATAATATTATTAATAGCATTAATTGTGATAGCCACCTACTATATATTGCGATTTATCAATAAAATATGGCATAAAACAGAGTTTTTTGTGAAGAGGCTTACAGATAAACTTCCCAATGGTATTCATATCAGAGGCGTTAATCTGACTAGCTATACACAAGTTAAGAACTCATTAATGTTTCTTGTAAAGTTAGCAAAATTTTTGGTTTATCTTTTTATTTTGTACAATGCTGTATATCTAATATTATATGTTATCCCAGCAACTCAAGATATTGCAAGGCAATTGCAACATTATTTAACTCGACCAATTATCAATATTAGTAGAGCCTTCTTTGATTACTTGCCAAATATCTTTTTTATTGTGGTAGTATTATTTATCGCAAAATATGTAATTAAATTCTTGAAATACTTTTTTGATGAGTTAAGAAAGGGTACGATAAAATTTAAGAACTTCTATCCAGAATGGGCTGACTCAACGTTTCAAATTGCAAAATTTTTAATCTATTTTTTTGTTATTGTAATAATCTTTCCATATTTACCAGGCTCAGAGTCTCCTGCTTTTAAAGGGGTTTCAATCTTTGTGGGCGTGTTATTTTCATTAGGCTCAAGCTCTGCTATTGCTAATATAGTTGCAGGTATAATATTGACTTATATGCGAGCATTCAAAATCGGAGATTTTGTGAGAATTGGGAATACACAAGGTGAATTGATAGAAAGCTCACTGCTTGTTGTCAAGATTAAGACATTCCAAAATATTGAGGTTACAATTCCTAATTCAATTGTTTTGGGAGGACAAATATTCGACCTTAGCCGTCATAGCCACGAAAATGGGCTTGTGTTACAGCTCAAAGTAGAGCTTGGTTTTGATGTTCCATGGACAAAAGTGCATGAGCTTTTAATTATCGCAGCAAAAAAGACAAGTGATGTATTGAAAGATAGAGAACCATTTGTCTTGCAAACAGCTTTGAACGAATCTGTTGTCGAGTATGAGCTAAATGCAGCAATTAATGATCCATTTAAAATGAGGCGTGCAAGCTCAGAGCTATATGGAAATATAGTAGAAATCTTTAATGAAAACAATATTGACCTTATTTGCCATATTCATAATGTTGTTGATTTACAAAAATAACTATTTACTGGTGTTAATATCATCATAAGTTGTGTTTTGTGGCTATCGGGTTGTAAATGATTGTGTAAAAGAATATGTATTATTGAAGAGGCTAATCTTGTGTTGAGCCTCTTCGTTTTTTAATTGTAAAAACCTGATTTAATAAGTCTGAGAAGTATATCTTGTAAATTAATTGCTTTGAGAGAGCTAAACTTTAGAGCATTTGTTTGGTTAAAGGTGAGGAATTTGCCTATGCCTTCAGAAATTATTAAAAAAAAAGCTGCTCTAAACCCGCTCTGGGAGCCTGTTTTTAAAAATAGATGAAAATAGTTTTAAAAAAGCTGAAATTCGGACGCATATATATATAGAGGGGGCATAAAAAGTTTTATAAGTTGTTGAACCAATATTATGATTATGTGAAATCAATAAAAGCATTATTATGTGCTATCAAAAAAGAGTGTCTTTACAAAAATGAGATAATCTCCAAATTGATTTTTCTAACGTTAATAAATGGAAGTCAACATGGACTTAACTCGGCATCATATCGAAGAAATATTAGTATTGAAATGGAACTTAGCTATTATACTCTTATCATAATACCCACATTAGAGTAAATCAACACTTTATCTGCGTTCATCTAAACTGATAATTGTGTGTTATTTTAAAACTGTAGCATATCGAAAAAACAATGTTTTCTCTCATTTATTTCATTCAATCTCCCAGTCCATTCCATTTACATTCCTCCTGCTATCTTGGAGAACCATAGGGTTTGTATGGGGCTTCTTAATGGCTGCAAGAGAGAATAAAGGGAGGTTTAGACACGTTTATAAAGCAGTCTTTATTTATTTTTTAAGCAAAAAAAAAGACCCCAAATGAATGGGGTCTATTGTTTTTAATTGTTTATTTTATCAGAATCATTTTCTTCATCATTTGTTGTTGTTCGAAATTAAGTTTGTAGAAGTAAATTCCTGATGACACTTGCTTGTTTTGTTCATCTGTTCCGTTCCATGTGACTTTGTGGTTTCCTGGTGCAAGATTATGAGCCACTAAAGTTTTAACCTTTTGTCCTTTAATGTTATATATTTCAAGGCTAACTTCACCTTCTTTTGGTATTTCAAAGGCAATTGAGGTCGTAGGGTTAAATGGATTTGGATAGTTTTGATGCAAGTTTAACGCAATTGGGCTGGCAATTTGTTCATCGCTTGCTACGTAGTTGTCAGGGGCATCAGTTGTGAATTTAATAGCTAAATTTGCTGTTAAAGTAGATGCTGTTGGAGGGTAAATATTTGCGTAAGTATATAAAACCCCATCATTTTGTAAATGGTTTTCAATACCGACAGTTGCGTAGTTATTTGATGATGCAGGGTTATCTATTGTATGATATTGGAAGACAATATCGCCATCACTGTTATTTTTAGGGTAAAGAATGATTTGGAATTTTTCTAAAGACGAATTGTTAAAGCCATTATATGTGTCTTTCCAATCTATGATAAATCTGTTGTTTTGTTGGTCGTGATAATATCTTACTTTTACAGGGTCCCACGTACCAGGAGCCGTCATTAAGCCTTTTAGGTCGTCCCAGTATGGTGCAAGCATTGCATAAGGACCTAAAGCCGCTGGGATATTCCAGTTTGTGAAATCGTTTTGCCATGTTTCGATAAAAGACACCCAGCCATTCGAGCATATAGTCATACTATCATAGTCTTGTCCATAATATCTAAATGTAATTGGGAGGTTGATACTTGCAGATTCATCATCTCTTAATAAAATAGTAGTTGCAGTGTTGTCATCAAGCTCAATCCAATTGTATACTGGTGCTTGTGGATAGTTTGTATCATTGCTGTCATAAGCAAAATAGCCATATTTATCTGGTCCTGTTGGAGCTGTGTTATCGACATTTCCGATAGTTATGGCAAAATATGCACGCGATGACTTGCCATCAGCAGTAGTAAAATCGGCATAGAATTGTGCAATACGACCAACATAAGCATTTTCTTGTACTGAGAGTTCAAAACTGATTTCTGCGGTATTTCCTGCATTTATATCATTGATTGATATCGGAGAAGAATCACATTCTACAGCATTTGTCATTGGGTTTATTGTTACACTAAGGTTTTGAGCATTTATGGAGCTGATATTTTTAGCAGTAAATTTTATTGTCTCAGTATTGCCAGGGTTGATTATTCCGCTGCTATTATTAACTTGAGCATTTGTAATGTCAAATGCAAGCCCGCCAATTATGGCAGAGAATTTTGCTGTATTATTGCTTGGGCTAAAACTCAATAAGAATGTTTCAACAGTTTGGTCAGGGCATTCTGATGATACGTTTACTGTTGTTGATACTGTTTTAGATTCACCAGCAGCAATATTTCCCAAATCTATATTACTTTCATCAAAAGAAGTAAAATCAGAAGCTGCAGTAATTTGTACATTTGCATTACTAATAGTTTCATTGCTAAAGTTTTTGATAGTTAGGCTGAGCACAGAGCTTTGTCCAGATATTAGCCCGTCATTGTCAAAAGTATGAGAAACAAGGCTGACACTATTTGATTGATTGACAGTGATTGATTTGACAACAGGCAGGTAATTTTTTGCAGTAATAGTAACTCTTGCATTTCCTTCAATAGTATTGTCGATTGGTAATAAAGCATAACCATCAGTAATTTTTGCATAAGTATAATTATTATTATCTTTTGTACAAGTTGCGTAACCATGAACAATTCCAGGCACATTTATTTCAATGTGGTTAGTGGATTCATCTATTGTTTCAGGTAAGTTATGAGTCATATTCTTTGGAGATAGTTTCCACATACTAAGAGCAGGATCGCTAAGCATATTATATATTCTAAAGTAAAAGGGAACATTTTCTCCATTTGCTCGAGCATTAGGGAAATTATTGTATAATTCGATTTTACCGCGCATTACAGTTGTTCCAAATATGCGAGCATACTCATCTAAAACAGATCTTAACATACCAGAAGATATGCAGTTGTTTAGTGCAGTAGATGTGTATAAATAGCTTGGTCCAACAAAGCCCACAGCACCGTCTGATTCAGTTGCAGTACCTTTTGCCATCCAAACTTCACCAAAGCAAGGGTCATAATTTGAGTTGTCAAAATCGCCATTATCGCACACTATTGAATAAATGATAGGTGTTCTGCCGTTATTATTTGTAGCATTTACATGGTTTCGATAAAAAATTGGGAATTGCCAGCCATTGCCACTACCCCAACCACGATAAGTAATATATTGAACACCGCTGTTGACGGCATTAATAATTTGTTCTGTTAGGTATTCAGGTGATGAGCCACTGCCCGATTCATTTTGATAAAAGACAGTATCTACCACTGTGTATCCAGATGCTTTAAACTTTTCATACATCCATCTCGAAGTGTCAACAGGGCTTGTTGGAATAAGATTACCTGATGCATAATTACCAGCGACGACTAATGCTTTATTTTGCCAGTTATTAGTGTTTTGTGCAGGTGTTCTTTCATACTTAATTGTTTTGCTTACAATAGTCTGAAATTCGGTAACAGAATCGACGCAGAATCTTCCTACTAACATTTCTGGAAAATAGTCATCACCCTCTATAAGTGTATAGTCCAAGTCAGTAGCACATACTTCAGGATTATCTGGTGCTTGAACATAGAAGGTAGGTAGTTTGAAATAGCTACTATTATTTGAATCTCCAACAATGAGCAAATAATCGGGTTTGTTGCTTGCATCATTGTAATAATTAACTATAGCTTGCTTAATTTGAGTGTTTGTTGGGTTTGTACCAATAGTTTCTTTGTTAATCACATGAATATCAAAACCAGATGCTTTTCTCCACTGTATATATGTATTTAAATAGGTTTCAAGTACATTATGAGAGATAATAAGCATTGATGGTTTTTTGATAGGAGTGTTGCTCAAATATGAGCCATGATAGTTTGCTGCAAGATGTTCGTAAAGAGAAATGAAAGCTTCTGAGACAGCTTCAGCTTCTTCAGCTTTATTATTTCCAATAATATTAAGTTTTGCATTTTTTACAATTGTAATTTCGTTATTATTTACAAATACAGGGTTGAAATTAATAGTAAAACCTCTCATCTCTTTGAAGATGAATTGGTTTGATATTACTGCAAAATCATCAATACTAATATTTCTATTTTGAACACGTTCGCCGTTTTGATTGTAGCTTTCAAGTACAATGCTTTGAATATCAAGCTCTATATTATGATAAGGTAAAGCATAAGTCTTGCTAAAGGTAAAGTTTTCAATATCGGCAGATTTAGCTAAGTTCCAGTCTAAGAGTTTATTTTCTAATTCTATTTGTACGATATTTGCTTGGTTAACTGCCTGATGTTCAAAAAGTGGTGTTTGCACGATGTCTTCATCAACTTGATAAGCATTAATGCCTAAAATAAGCATGAATAAACTTATTATAAGACACGTTTTTTTCATATTAGTTCTCCTTTTATTGTTTATTTTAATAGTATTACTTTTTTGGTAATTTTGTGGGTATTGTCTACAATTAATGTAACGAAGTAAATCCCTGATGACAGAGACTTTGCATTCCATACATAATGCCCACTCTTTATTTGTTTGTCTGTAAGTTTTGTTTGCTCAACTAATTGTCCCTTGATATTAAAAATCTTTATATCGAGTATTTCGGTTTTGTTTTTAATATCAAAACTAATATTTAGAAGTGGGTTGAATGGGTTTGGATATGTGTTTATAATTGGTAAGTTGGGCTTTTCTATTAATAGTTCTTGAGTATTTACGGTAGAAACACTGCCAGTAATTTCAATATTATCAATCTTCCATCCAGGATCTGTAAGCATAGGGTGATTTGCATAATCTTCTATACCGTCTTTTAGTCTAAATCTTAGAAAAAGGTCATTTTCAACAAAGTTATTTAGGGATATAAGCTCATGCCTCCATCCTTTTGTATTGCCAGCATATTTAAAGATTGGATTCCAATTAATTGCATCATAAGAAACCTCAATTGTTACGTAATCGTTGTCCCATTCAGTATATACTGAGTGTTCAAAGCTTAGAAAAACATCTTGCCCAGTGTAGCCTATGAGGCTTAATGGAGCTGATATTTCTAATGTGTAATCTGCATTTACATCATAAAAACCTGTATCACTATAACTGTCTTTAATAAAATAACTGTTATGTGTACTATCGCTAACGACCAGCCACGGGCCGTTCATAATCCATAGGCAACACGTGCCTTCAAAATCTTCGTAAAAAATATGGTTGGTATAGGCTGGTTCGAAATGTATGTTATTGGTTCCAGGTCTTATATAAATGGATTTTTTAATTGGAGCTAAACTTTGTGTAAATAGTGTAAACTCGTGTTGTCCTTCAAAGGTTTCATAGCTTGCAGAGCCATCTATTGTGATTATATCTTCAAATCCATCTAAATTAATATAAAGTATTGAGCTTAGAGCTTGATTGTCTTGGCTTACTTCAAAATGAATATTTGCTGGCTCTTTTGCTTGTAATTGTATTTGCTGATAAAGATGTTGGTTTTCATTTATAGAAATTTGTTGATAATGAGTTTCATATCCTTTTTTCTCAATTATTAAATAATATGTGCCTTCTGATATAAATCGATAATACATTCCGTTTTCTGCATTGCTTTTGTTATTTTGAAATGCTGTTGTATGCAAGCCGTCAATAGAAACATTTGCTTCAATATTTTGTAAAGTATTATTATCAACGATATTAAGTTCAAGAAATCCTGGTTTTGTGTTATCAACTGATTCGTAGTTGACAATGGTGTCAAAAAAATGATTTATTATTGAAGTGAGATAGTTCTTTTGTTGGATTACTTCATTTTCATCTGGTAAAACATAATGAAAACCGAAAGATAATTGAAAAGGTATAATACCATAGTTTACATAGAGCTCATCAAGCAAATTACCGTTTCTTTCAGTATTTGGATTGTGTATCCAATTGTTATTTACAATGTTAGCTGTGTTTTGTGCTAATTTGTTGAAAGCATTAAAGTCGGGTGATTCTCTAATCTCAGCCCATTTATATGGGAACTTTACTTGGTTTTGTGCAAGCTCATCTGTCATATTGAAAAGGCAGAATTCAATTTTGTAATTGTTTAAAAAGTTTTGTAATGCCAAAGCCTCATTTGACGAGTATGGATATTCTCCTTTATTGTATTGATTTTGAGTATTATCTTCATCTGAATTGCCGTGTATCCAATTGAAAGAGAAGTTTCGGTTAATGTTAATACCCTCGTTATTCGTGAGAAGAAGACTGTTTTGAGTTTGGAGTGATGTGTCCATGCCGTCAGGGTTTAGGCTTGGTATAATGTAGATATTTAGGTTGTCAAGATATGATAAATTGTTGTTTTGCAGTAAGTCTTGAGTCCAAAGGTAGCTTATATTTGCTTCAACAATATCTTTTGCATAGATATTGCCAATTATCAGTATGTTTTTTTTGTTTATCTCAGCTGAGTTCTCATTTGTGATTTTATATACTTTAATGGTATTGTTTGAAGTATTTCCGATATCAAAGCTATTCATTAGTTCGTTATTCTGTAACAATAGTTGTTCGTATTGATTAATCAACTGAGAGTAATTTGGGTAATTATATTCATTCCCCCATAGGGAAATTGAACATAATAATAGCCATAATAGTGCTATTTTTTTCACAAATCCTCCGTAAAATAATTTGTTATGTGTTCACATCTATGGTCTTTAAAAAGAGCTAATTATTATTATTGTTCGAGAAAACATCTTCTTTATAAAGTATTATTAAGCAATTTATCTTCCAAAGCTGTGATAAAATGGTTTTAAAATGTATTTATGTTTACTAATCAACAATTTCTTTGTTGATAAAGAAGGTCCCAAGAAAATTATTATCTTCGTCATATATGGGGAGTTTTTTGATTTTATATTTAATTAAATGTTCGTTTATAACGAATAATACATCAATTTCTGTACAATTTTGATATTGTTTAGGTATTGAAAATAACTTCGAGTATTTTGGGTATTGGATAGCGAGGCTTGTAATGCTTTGTCCAATACATTTTTCTTGGTCAATTCCTAATGCTTGTATAGTAAACTTGTTTGCTAACTGTAATTCATTTTTGGAATCAAAGAATAAAAAAATGCTATGAATGCTGTCAATCAAAGCTTTGTATAAGGTTTTTATTTGGTTAAGATTATTTTCAATTGTTTTGAGTTTTTTTTCATTTTCAAGATCTTTTATAGTTTTATTGACAACTAACGGAAGATTAATTAAAAATTTTGAATCTTTAGATAAATAATCTCTTGCACCCCTTTTCATCATATCAGTGGCAATCATTTCGTCACCTGCACCAGTAAAGATTATAAAAGGTGCCATATTGTAATCACTTGATAATAGGCTTGTTAGAATTGAAGCATTCATGTCTGGCAATGAATAATCAATGAGCAGTAAATCTGCTTTATTTTCTTTTAACCAGGCTAAGGTAGCTTGTCCAGTACTTGTGTGATAGGTTTGATAGCCTTGATCGTTGATTATCTCGACAATAATCTTGGCAAATAGCAAATCATCCTCTACAATTAATATGGTTTTTTTGTTATGCTTTTTCATTTTCTACTCGATTCTTTTTTGCTTATAGTTTATAAACTCACTTAGTACTACAAAAAGTATAACATATTTTATATTAGTTGTCTATCTTTTTTTGTAATTATTTTAGTGTTTGCATTTTGTTTGAATATAGCTTATTATATTATTAGTAAAAAAAATATTGACTTATTTTATAGAAATCATTTAATGGTAATAGGATAAATGCATAAAGGAGAGTTCTATGAATAGACAAATCACTAAGACGCTATACTTTATAGTTATAGCTATATCTCTTGTCCTGTTTATTACATGCAGTAAAAAAGATAAAGTAAACAAGAAATTGCTTGATGACAGCAATATACCTCAACGTGAAAAAGTTGAAGCAAAGAATGAAGAACAAACGTCAATAGAAAAAGTGATATTAATTACACTCGATAAATACGACATTAGCCCAACAACAATTAAGAAGCTGCAAAAAGATGACGGTATTTATTTTTATATACCTATTGAAGAAAGAATAGATTTAGATAATATTGATATGGTTTTGCAAGGTAGTATTGAACAAATAGGCGGTCAAGTTGCCCGCTCAATAACAGATAGCCAAAAAAAGGTTATCCGTGAATACTATGATAAAATCCATAGGCAAAACTATATAATCGAGATTTATTACCAAGACGTAAATCCTGGTTTTAAGGCAGGAGAAAGAAAAATTGACACTGCATATTTATGTGTAATCGTTGATGATTTTGGTAACTACAACACTAAATTGTTGGACGAATTTGCGGCAAGCAGACCAGAAATAACATTTGCCGTTATTCCTGGCTTGCCACATAGTAAACTTGCAATGGAGAAAGCCTTAAATAGTGGGCATGAAGTAATTGTACATATTCCAATGCAAGCAATTAACCCACAAGCAAATCCAGGTTCAAATGCAGTTTTCAGCCATATGACAGCTGCTCAAGCAAAAGCAAAAGTTCAATCTTATTTTAAAGAGTTACCTTATGCTGTTGGAGCAAATCAACACATGGGTAGTAAAATTAGTTCAAATCAGGAGTTAATGGAGGCTGTGTTGAGTGTTTTGCAGGAAAAAGAACTTTTCTTTGTGGACAGTAAAACCATAGGTAATTCAATTGCATACAAGACTGCCGTAGATATGAACATTCCAGCAGCAGAGAGAAATCTTTTTTTGGATGCACCAGCAAATTCAGATGAAGTTTTGGAAGAAAGAATAAATGATTTAAGAAAACTAAGAAATCTTACAGGTAAAGCATTGGTGATTACTCATTGCCATGATAAAGCACGTTTAGATAGGCTAAACCGATTTATATTAGCAGCGGAAGAAATGGGGTTTGAGCTTGTACCAGCCTCAAAATATGTTAGCTTAGAACCAGAAATAAATTAATATATAGGAAAAAAGAAATGAAGTCAGTTGATACAATCATATATGATATTAAAGAATTAGTAAGTATGGAAGGTCCAAATAGAGCACGATTTGGCAAAGAAATGAGCGAACTCGGACTTAAGCATGGTGTAAGCATAGCAATACATGATGGTAAGATTTTAGATATAGCTGAAAATGAAACAATAAAAAAAGCATATATTGCAAGAGATTTTATAGATGCAAGTGACTATGTAGTGATGCCAGGCTTTGTCGATCCACATACACACCCCATTTTTGTAAATACCCGAGAAAATGAATTTGAAATGCGTATTATGGGCAAGACTTATGTTGAAATATCTAAAGCTGGTGGCGGTATCTTGTCAAGCATCAAAGCAGTAAGAGAAGCAAGCGAAGATGAGCTTTTTGAGCTTGCAAAGGAACGTGTTTTGAAAATGATTGAGTATGGTACCACAACAATTGAAGCAAAAAGTGGTTATGGCTTAACAACAGAATCAGAAATAAAAATGCTGAAAGTAATTCGTCGTTTACAGCACGAATTGCCTATAGATATTGTGTCCACGTTAATGGGTGCACATGAAATACCTCAAGAATACCGTGATAATAGAGAAGCATATATCAAGCTGATGGAAGAAGAAATGATGCCCGAAGTGATGAGGCAAGGTTTGGCTGAGTATGTGGATATTTTTACAGAAGCTCATGTTTATGGGATTGAAGAATCAAGAAGAATCTTGAGAAAAGCAAAAGAATTAGGTTTCAAAATCCGTATGCATGCTGATGAAATCGAAGCAATTGGAGGAGCAGAACTGGCAGGAGAGCTTGGGGCAATTTCAGCAGACCATCTTGGTGCATGCTCTGATGAAGGGATTTTGGCAATGAAAGAAGGAGGTACAATTGCTACACTTTTACCTGCAACTTTATTTAGCTTACGAGCAAAATCTTATGCACGTGCAAGAGATATGATTGAGAAACAATTACCTGTAGCTATTGCATCTGACTATAATCCAGGATCTTGTAATTGCGATAGTATGCAATTTGTGATAACTTTGTCTTGCTTAAAAATGGGCATGACACCAGCTGAGGCAATATGTGCTGCTACATTTAATGCTGCGTGTAGCATTGAAAGAAATAATTTAATAGGAAGTGTAGAAAAAGGTAAGCAAGCGGATTTAATATTTTTAAAAATACCATCATATAGGTTTATACCATATCACTTCGGATCTAATAGTGTCGATAAAGTTATGAAAAAAGGAGTTTTCGTAAAGTAGTCATCAATGAGCAAATGTCGTTTATGAAGCGTATAATACAATTGGTTTCGCTAAGTATTTTTTAATAAAAACAATAAATGTAATAATTTGATTGACAAAAATAATAGTTTTGTAATATTTGATAGATAATATAAGATAATTATGGAGGAAAAAATGAAAACGAGGAAAGCTTTTCTGATTTTAAGTGTTATGATGATGGTGGTTGTTGGACTATTTGCTCAACAAGAAGAAATGATTGATGGTGGTCTTGGTGAGCAAACTGAAGAAGCTGTTGTTGTTTATGAGAAATCACTTGAGCGAATTGCGTCAGAATTTGCAACTGCAGGAGATTCTTTATTTACAATCAATAAATATGATGAAGCTTTTTATGAGTATGAAAAGGCTTTTAATACTTATAAAGAAGCCGTTACAGATATCACACCATTTGATGAAGAACTAAAAAGAATAGCAAATAATCTTTATATAACTGCTACTAATGCAAAAATGTACGATAAAGCAGTATTATGGGGAGAAAAATTTCTTGAGTATGAACCAAATAACGAAGCAGTAGTCAAAAATGTTTCAACTATCTATGCTGTTGGATTGAAAAACAATAAAAAAGCAGTAGATATATGGGTTAACTATGAAAGTAAATTTAAAACAAATACTGCAAAGCTTGCTATTGCAGATAGATACGCAAGAACAAAGGAATATGAAAGTGCAATTGAGTGGTATAGATACGCATATGAACAAAGCGGAGATGCTGATATATTTGAAAAAATTGCTGATCTTTATATCAAGTTAAAGAAAAATGCAGAAGCATTAAAAACTTATGAGGATTTCTTGGCAAGTAACCCATCAGAAGCTGACCTTTTTAAAACTTATAAGAATCTTAGCAGTCTTTATAATAAGCTTAAAGATGTAGATAATTCAATTGTTTATGCAGAAAAAGCACTTGAGATAAAAAATGATAATCAGCTTGCTTTATTTCTCACATCAAAATACTATGAGAAAAAAGACTATAATAAAACTATAACCTATTCAAATATAGTTATTTCTAATACACCTAATAACTTTGATGCAATCTATTTTAGAGCATTAGCTTATTATTATTCCAACAATAAATCTGCAGCTAAAGATGATTTCGAACAATTAGTTGGAAATGCTAAATATGGACCGTCTGCAACTCAATTCTTAGAATATATAAATAAAGGTAGATAATTTGAAAAATATCTTTTTATCTTTATTCTTATGTGTTATGGCCTTAAGTATAATAAGTTGTGATTCACGAAACACTGAGCGACCTGATATTAGCGTATCTATCGATAAGGAAAAGATATACTATCCACATTTAGGTGATAATTCATATTATGAGGCAAAAGCAATAGTTAGTCTGACAGGTAAAGATGATCAAACAAAAAATGCTCTTATTGAACTTACGTTTGATGATTCAATAATCGCTATTCTTACAAATACTGGAAATGAGAAATTGCTCAGAACTGACGATAGGGCTGTGGCTGAAGCAACAATCATAAGCCGTCATGAAGGGATTGCAAATATCAATTTTAAAGTAAAAAATTGGAGTTCAAATGTTAATGGCTCGATATTGGTTAGTCTGCCAGAAATAAGTAGCTTTACCACCAATAAAGATACAATAATTGCAGATAATATCGATGAGGCAACTCTTGTTGCTAAAGTTATTCCACCAATGAACAACAAATACATAAAATTTGTATCAAGTTTAGGGATTGTAGAACATGACTCTGTTGCTACTGATATTAATGGAGTGGCTATTAATAAATTCAAAAGTTCTACTTCAGGTAAAGCACTCATTACCGCTAAATTGAAAGATTGGCAATCGCAAATCAATACGCTAAATATTTCTGTGCTTGATGAGGAAGAATAAGGAGACATTAATGCGAAAAATCTATATAGCTGGTAATTGGAAGATGAATAAGTCTTGTGCTGAAACGGTCTTATTTTTAAATAGTTTGATTGATTTTAACAATAGTTATGAATCGGAGAAGATTGAACAAATTATTTGTCCACCATTTATTTATTTAGAAAAAGCCAAAGAAATTACAGCAAACAGTGTGATAAAAATCGGTGCTCAGAATTGTTCAGAACAAGATAATGGTGCATATACAGGCGAAGTTTCTGCTAATATGCTCAAAGATATTAAAGTCGAATACTGTATAATAGGACACTCTGAAAGAAGAGAGTATTATGGAGAAAATGATAAGCTAATTCAGTCTAAATATCTGAAATTAAAAGAACATGGTATTGTTTCGATTATCTGTATCGGTGAAACTTTAGACGAAAGAGAAAGTGGAAATACTTTTGAAGTAATCAAGTTGCAGCTTGAAGGTATCTTTGACGGGATTGACACAGTTGAATCAGATACTTTTGTTTTGGCATATGAACCAGTTTGGGCTATTGGAACAGGTAAAACTGCAACTCCTGAGCAAGCACAAGAAGTACACCATTTTATCAGAACTTGGTTGAAAGAAAAATATAATAAACAAAGTGCTGATAGCATTGCTATTCTCTACGGTGGAAGCGTCAAACCAAGCAATATAAAAGAATTACTTTCATGTCCAGATATTGATGGTGGGTTGATTGGTGGAGCTTCGCTCGATATCGAATCGTATAAAGATATGCTTACTATAGCAAAGGAAAGTGAATGTTAGATTTAAAACTTATCAGAGAAAATGTCGATTTAGTAAGACAAGCTATAAAAAACAAGAATGAAAAAGCCGATATTGATGCCATTTTAGAGCTTGATGATAAAAAGAGAAAGGCTCAATTTGAGTTTGATAACCTTAAAGCAGAGCAAAACCGTGTATCAAAAGAGATTGGAACTTTAAAAAAAGAGAAAAAAGATGCAAGCAGCTTATTAAATGAGATGCAAAATATGGCTGCAGATATAAAAGATTTGTCAACAAACTTGTCTAACATAAATACTGCACTTGAAATTGCAATGCTTACAATACCAAATATCCCTCACGAAAGTGTTATTATTGGTAAAAGTGAAGATAATAATATTATTGTAAGAGAATGGGGCAAGAAAAGAGAATTCGATTTTGAGCCTAAAGAACATACCGAATTAGCAGAACAAAATAATCTCTTAGATATAATTCGTGGAGCAAAGATTTCTGGTAGCGGATTTCCTGTATATAATAGTCAAGGAGCTCTTTTAGAGAGGGCTCTGATTAATTTTATGTTAGATTTTCATATTAAAAAACATGGGTATAGAGAGGTGATGGTTCCTTTAATTGTTAATAGGGAAACTATGACTGGCACAGGGCAGCTACCAAAACTTGAAAATGATATGTATCATATCAATGAAGACGATTTCTTTTTGATACCAACAGCTGAAGTCCCTGTAACAAACCTTTTTTCTAATGAGATTATGCCATACAATAAATTACCTCAGAAATTAGTCGCATATACTCCTTGTTTTAGGCGTGAAGCAGGTTCTTACGGCAAAGATACAAAAGGCTTGCAAAGATTACATCAATTTAATAAAGTTGAAATGGTGAGATTTGTGCATCCAGATGAATCTTGGGAAGTGTTAGAGGAGATGTGTAATGATGCAGAAGAGATATTACAAGCTTTAAAATTGCCATATCATGTGTTATCGTTGTGTACGGGAGATATGAGCTTTGCATCTGCCAAGACTTATGATTTGATGGTGTGGGCACCTGGTGCTCAAAAATACCTTGAAGTTTCATCTGTATCAAATTTTACTGATTTTCAAGCAAGACGTGCATCTATACGTTTTCGAGATACAGATGGAAAAGTAAGGTTTGTACACACTTTAAATGGGTCAGGCTTAGCTACACCGCGTACTTTTATCGCAATATTAGAAAATTATCAAAATGAAGATGGCACTATCACTGTGCCCGATGTGCTTGTACCTTATATGCATGGGTTACAAGTGATTAGTGTAGAAGATTAATGAATATTTGATAGTAAGGTATTCAATACTAAACAGGTTGATAATAAATAAAAGGTGCGGTTGAACCGCACCTTT
Source organism: Candidatus Cloacimonadota bacterium (assembly GCA_020532185.1). GTDB lineage: Bacteria > Cloacimonadota > Cloacimonadia > Cloacimonadales > WRIO01 > JAGOCT01. Next base: position 17,308 of record JAJBBH010000020.1, read on the forward strand.
TTTTATTCTTAATCTTCTTTAATCATTGCCAAAAACTCATCCATATAATTATCTAAAGCAGATTTGATTGGCATAATAAGAGATTGACCTAAAGCACAGAAAGATGTGTGTAACATAGTATCAGCCAAAAGTAGCATTTTGTCTAAGTCGTCTTTTTTGCCAAAGCCATTTCTTATTCTATTAATAATAATAAATAATTCTTGAGTACCTTTACTACAAGGGCTACATTTTCCGCATGACTCATGTCTAAAGAATCTGATTACAGCGTATAGCATTTCAACAATGCTAAAGTCATCTCCAATCACGAGAATTGCTCCTGATCCAAGCACAGCAGAGTATTCTTTTAAGCTTGTGTAATCCATTTTTACATCAAGTAGCTTGTCTGGCAAGAATACACCTGCAGCACCTCCAACAAGTGCAGCTTTGAACTTCTTGCCTTCTCTGATTCCACCGCCATACTGATCAATTATTTCCCTTAGTGTGACGCCCATATCTACTTCACATAAGCCTGGATATGCAACATCACCCATAATTGTGTACACTTTTGTTCCTGGTGAATCTGCAGGTCCATGTTTCAGATATTCATCTGCGCCGTTTTTTATGATAAAAGGTATATTGGAAAGCGTCTCAACGTTATTAACCACTGTCGGTTTTTGCCATGCTCCTTTTACTCCAGGGAATGGTGGTTTTGTTCGAGGTGTGCCTCTAAATCCTTCCATAGACTCAATCAAAGCTGTTTCTTCGCCACAAACATAAGCACCTGCACCGATTTTTATCAAAATATCCATATTGAAACCAGTATTAAATATATTATTTCCCAAAATTCCGTATTCTTTACATTGTTCAATCGCTTTTTTGATACGGCTAATACATAGTCTATACTCTCCACGAATATATACATAGCCTAAATTTGCACCAACAGCATATGCAGCCAACATTACACCTTCAAGAAGTTTGTGAGGGTCACCTTCCATGATTAATCTATCCTTAAATGTGCCAGGTTCACCTTCGTCAGCATTGACGACGATAAGTTTTTCGTCTGATTCAATAGGAGCCGTAAAACTCCATTTTAGTCCTGTTGGAAATCCTGCTCCTCCACGTCCACGTAATCCAGACTTTTTAACTTCATCAATCACATCATTAGGTGTCATCTTTGTTAAAGCTTTTTCCCAAGCTTCATAACCTCCAACTGCAAGGTATTCTTCAATGTTCTCTGGATCAATTAAGCCTGAATTATCTAAAACTATTCTATTTTCATAGTTATAGTTATATTTCTCAACAGCTTCTTTGTTGTATAAAAGTCTCTTTAGCTCTCTACCTTTGATTAGGTGTTCGTTGATAATTTCATCAATATCTTCAATCTTAACTTTAATGTATATTGAATTTTCTGGATAAATTGACATACAAATGCCTGAACCAAGAGGACCTAATGG
>JAJBBH010000124.1 GCA_020532185.1 Candidatus Cloacimonadota bacterium
AAAATGGACGATAAATTTGGTAAGCATCCTGATTAGTTGAAATGGATTTTTTGTTAAGCATAAATTCTTTCCCAAATTTGACGCTTTCTTTTATAAATTCTTTATCAGATGCATTATCGATATCTCCAATTATTTCGTTTATAATATCTGTTTTAGGGTGCGACACAAAAGCACCATTGTTACTTAATAAAATACCATAACTATTCTCGTATGGTTTTATCTGACCAACGTAATCTTGAAAGTATTTCATTGATAAATCTACACCAGCCACACCGTATATTTCTCCTGTTTGACTTATCATAGGATATGAAATTGTGATAGCAAGCACGTCCTCGCCTTGTACTTCATAAAAATCAGGATCTAAAATAACTTCCTTTTTTCTTGATATAGGTAATTTGTAATAATCAGAAGAAGACTCGTTGCTATCATATTCCATGCAAATATCAAGATTAATTCCAGTTGAGCGATTCCAATAAGGTACCATTCGCCCTTCTGCTGAATTTCCTGGTGTGTAAATATACTCATTATCTTTTCCATCAAGTGCATTGGGTTCCCAAACTGTGAATACCCCTAAAACATCTGAGTTTTCTTCTAAAACTTTTTTTAGAACACTGTTTACATTTTCTCTTGTTAATTCATCTCTATCCCTTTGTGCAACAAATGTATGAGCTAAAGTTTTTGCAATAGTTACATTTTCTTCAAGTTTTCCTTTAATAAAGTTGGCATAACGATAAGACATTTGTGATGTTTCATTAAGCATAACTTCTTCAATTGAATTATTTGTCATCCAAGAGCTTATTATCAATAAAATGATAAAGCAGGAATCAGAAGTGCCATTAGTGAAAATAGTAATTTTTTCACCATTGGCAAATTTTTGTAGTTAAACATTGATCCTCCATATGATTATTCTTAATATGAATATAAGCAATTTTGTCTATTAAGCAACATTTAAAAAAAAGGGAGACAATAAAGTCTCCCTTTATATTCTCTAAATGTTAATTATTTGTCTAAGCCAGCAAATCGTCTATAAGATGCATAGCGTTCTTTAACAAATTCAGCCATCTTTTCACGATACTCTTTTGCTGCGTCTGGAGCAGTGCGATGTAATGATGTGTAGCGTGTTTCTCCATTAATGAAGTCTCTAACGTCTTTAGAAGGCTCTCTGGAATCTAAAGTAAATGGGTTTTTACCTTCAAGTTTATTCATTGGATTATATCGGTAAAGTAACCAATACCCAGAATCTACTGCTCTTTTTTCTTCGATTTGAGATTCTGCCATATTAATACCATGATTAATACATGGTGAGTATGCTAAAATTATTGATGGTCCATCATATGCTTCTGCTTCTTTAATTGCATTGAGAAGCTGTGCTTTGTTTGCACCCATTGCAACAGATGCAACATAAATGTATCCATAGCTCATTAATATCATACCGAGATCTTTTTTAACTGTAGGCTTGCCAGCTTCAGCAAAACGTGCAACTGAACCAATAGGTGTAGCTTTTGATGCTTGTCCGCCAGTATTTGAATATACTTCGGTATCCATTACGAGTACGTTAATATCATTGTTTGATGCTAATACATGATCTAATCCACCAAATCCAATATCATAAGCCCATCCATCGCCACCAAATGCCCAAACAGATTTTGGAGTAAAATAGCCTTTTAATTCTATGATTTTACGTAATAAATCTTTAGCTTCGCCAGTAGCCTTTTCCATTTCTGAGTTAAGCATTGCTTTTACTTTTTTTGCATTTCCTTTTGCATCTTCTTCTTTGGAATCCCAGTTTTCTAATGCAAAATTAAAGCCTGCTTTTAGTTCTGCATTGATATCTAATGTGATAGCTTTATTTAAAGCTGATTTTAAGAGTTTGCGATTTGAATTGATGCCAAGTCTCATACCTAATCCATATTCAGCATTATCTTCAAACAATGAATTGCCCCAAGCAGGACCTTCACCATCTTTGTTTTTGCAATAAGGAATATTTGGGAATGTTCCACCCCAAATAGACGAACAACCTGTAGCGTTTGCAATCACCATTCTATCGCCATAAAGCTGAGTAATTAACTTAACATATGGTGTTTCTCCGCAACCAGCACATGCACCTGAGAACTCCATTAATGGTTGTTTAAATTGTGAGCCTTTGACAGTGTTTTCTTTCCATTCTCCAATATTATCTTCTGGTAAATTGATAAAGAATTTATAATTATCTTCTTCACCATTTTCTCTTTCTTCAGATATTGGTTTCATTTCTAATGCAGATTTTGGGCATTCGTTAACACAAACAGCACAACCTTGACAGTCGTCTATATACACTTGAATTTTATATTGTAAGTCATTTTTACCAAGAGCTTTAATTGTATTGAAACTATTTGGAGCATCTTTTAAATCGTCTTGTGTCATTTGTTTTGGGCGGATAGCTGCATGAGGACAAACAAAGGCACATTGGTTACATTGAATACAAATTTCAGCATTCCAGTGTGGAACAAATGCTGCGACACCGCGTTTTTCTAAAGCAGCGGTACCAACATCAATAACACCATCAATTGGCATTTGAGAAACAGTAATTTGATCACCTTTTTCTCTCATAATTGGTTCCATAACTGTTTTTACAAATATATTTGCATCATCTGGAATAAGTTTTTTCATAGGAGTAAATTTACCAGGTAATTCTGTTGGAACCATTACTTCAACTAAAGCTGCGTCTGTCATGTCAACAGCTTTCCAGTTCATATCGACAACTTCCTGCCCTCTTTTGCTATAAGAATCTTTGATAGATTTTTTTATCATTTCAATAGCTTCTTTACGATCAAGTACACCAGAAACCAAGAAGAATGCTGTCTGCATTACTGTGTTAATACGAGCTCCAAGTCCAACTTCATTTGAAATACTAAGTGCGTCAATATTATAGAATTTAATTTTCTTTTCTATTATTGTTCTTTGCATATCTTCAGTTAGATGTTCGAAAGCTTCTTCTGTTGACCAATTTGAGTTTAATAGAAATGTTCCGCCTTCATTAATTCCTGATAAGATATCATATCTTCCAATAAAAGCTTGATTATGACATGCAACAAAGTCTGGTTTTTGTACTAAATATTGAGATTGTATTCTTGCTTTACCAAATCTTAAGTGGCTACGTGTAATTCCACCAGACTTTTTTGAATCATATTGAAAATAGCCTTGTGAATAAAGATCAGTATTATCTCCAATAATTTTAATAGAGTTTTTATTAGCACCGACAGTACCATCAGAGCCTAATCCCCAAAACATACAACTTGTAGTACCTGCGGGTATTGAGTTTATTTCTTCGGTAATTTCAAGTGATAAATGTGTAACATCATCAGTAATACCCACAGTAAATCCATGGGTGCATTTGCCGTCTAAATGATCATAAACAGCTTTTACCATAGAAGGTGTAAATTCTTTTGAAGAAAGTCCATATCTACCACCAATGATAGTTATATCTTTTCTATCTTTTAATGCTGTTACAACATCTTGATATAATGGTTCGCCAAGTGAGCCTGGCTCTTTTGTTCGATCGAGAACAGCTATTTTTTTGACACTTGCAGGAATAATATCTGTAAAGTGTTTTAATGAGAAAGGTCTATATAAACGAACTTTAATTAGTCCAAGCTTTTCACCTTTTGAGTTAAGATAAGTAATAGCTTCTTCGATGGTATCAACACCGCTGCCCATTGCAACGATAACTTTTGTCGCATCCTGTGCTCCAACATAATCAAAAAGCTTATACTTTCTTCCTGTAACTTTAGATACTTTTTCCATATATTCTTCAACAATTGCTGGGCAAGCATCAATAAATGGATTTACTGTTTCACGCCCTTGAAAATATACGTCTGGATTCTGAGCTCCAACCTTTATTTTTGGGTTTTCTGGATTTAAAGCACGTGAGCGAAACTCTTCAATATACTCTGGTTCAACAAGAGATGCAATTGATTCATAATCAAGCTCTTCAACTTTTTGAATTTCATGAGAAGTACGGAATCCATCAAAGAAATGTACAAATGGAATCCTACTTTTTAAAGTTGCTAAATGGGCAACTGTTGCAAGATCCATAATTTCCTGAACTGATGCGGATGCTAAAAGTGCCCAGCCAGTATTACGAACAGACATGACGTCTGAATGATCACCAAAGATTGATAATGATTGAGCAGCTAATGAACGTGCAGAAACGTGGAATACTGTTGGGATGAGCTCTCCAGCAATTTTATGCATATTTGGTATCATTAGTAATAATCCTTGAGATGCTGTGAAAGTTGTTGTCATAGCTCCAGCAGCCAAAGCACCGTGTACAGCACCAGCAGCTCCTGCTTCTGATTGCATTTCCACAATATCAACTTTTTCACCGAAAATATTCTTTTTGTCTTTAGATGCCCATGCATCTGCAAGCTCTCCCATCACAGATGATGGCGTAATAGGATAGATTGCTGCTACATCACTAAAAGCATATGCTATATGAGCCGCTGCATTGTTTCCATCCATTGAATGCTTTTCAAATTTTCTCATGTTGTATCTCCTTTTATTTTTTATAATAAATATACTTCTTATATAGTTTAAAGATATTTTCAGTGCTTATTTGTCAATGATTATTTTGTTTATCAATAAGATTGTTTAAAACATCTCAATATTGCAATATCCTGATCATCTTTAAACTAATTGACATAAGAACCTCGATAGCTATTATCAACAAAAAACCGTTGATTAAGTTATAGTTTTGTACAAATTCCATGCATAAGTATTGCTTTTACAATCTGGTCATTAGCATATTATTATGCTTTGTAAAAAAGTGAAAAATATATCTGTAAAAATAATATATTATTCCTCAGTACCTGCCAACTCAGGATACAGCTTTTTTATACATATAGGGCACAAACTATGAGTAAACTCTGCATTAGTATGATCTCTTATATACTCTTCAACTTGAAACCAATAACCTTTATCATTGCGTACATTTTTACAATTTGAGCATATAGGTATTAAACCTGACAATTCTTTTATTTGCCTATTTTTTTCTTGTAACTGATTTATAAGCTCACTCTTTTCTTTATCTATCTTTTTTTGATACAATGCGATTTCAATATTTATCTGTAACTCTCTATCTGTAACTGGCTTTATAATATACGCATATGGTGATGTAATTTTTGCTCTTTGGAAGGTTTCTTCATCCACCATAGATGTTAAAAACAAAATAGGTACATCAGTTTGATTGTGAATCAGCTTTGCTGTTTCAATACCATCAAGCATCCCATCAAGCATAACATCCATTAAGATAATATCTGGTTTTAATACTTCTACATGCTCAATTGCATCTTCACCTTTACTAAAAACTCCAACCAATTCATAACCAATTTTTGGTATTCTTCTTTTTAAATCAATAATAATTATAGAATCATCTTCTACAACAAGAACTTTTAATTTACTCATTATATTTCTCCAATATCATTATTTCAACACGTCTTTGAGCATATCAAAATCGAATGGCTTTATTAGAACGTTGTTAAAACTATATTCTTTATAGTTTGACATCACAGGATCTGTAGAATAGCCAGATGTCACAATAGCATAAACTGAATCATTGAATTCCCTGATAAGTTTTATTGCTTCTTTTCCTCCCATTTTACCTGGTATAGTCAAGTCCATTATCAAATAATCAATCTTGATTTTCTTTGAATGATATTCTTTTAAGATTTCAACAGCTTCCTCACCATCCTCGCTTAAAATAACATTATAACCCATATATTCAAGCATCTCTTTGCCAATAAACCTTATCTGTTTGTCATCATCCATTAATAAAACATACTTTTTCTTGTCACTTGGTTTTTTCTCAATACTACTATTTTCCATAATTCCCTCTCTTTCTTCCTGCACAATAGGTAAGTATATATTTACTGTTGTCCCCTTTTGATTATTAGCTATCATTTCTATTGTTCCATGATGTTTTTTGATTATTGAATATGAAATCGTGATACCCAATCCTGTATTACCCAACTTTGTTGAATAATATGGATCATATATATGCTCGAGTTGATCGTCTTTAACACCTATCCCTTCATCACAAATTGTGATTTTCAAATATTCACCTGGACAAAGTCTCTGTACATTATTTGCACCTATAAATCTAATGCAAGATGTTATTTTAATTACTCCACCTTCAGGCATAGCTTCACATGCGTTTATAATAATATTTTGGATAGCTTGGCTGAGCTGTCCAGAGTCTGCTTTAATTGTTGTAACACCTTGATATAAATCAAAATTTACAACACAGTTTGAACTCTTCAAACAAAAATTTAGAGTATCCACAATCAGACTATTTATATCAATAATACTAAAAACTGGATCCCCTCCATCCGCAAATGTCAAAAGATGATTTGTCAAATATTGGGCTTTATTTGTAGCCTTTATTGCTTCATCTGCAAGATGTGAGATATTGCTATCTTTATCTGTTAACATCTTTATCATTGATAGGTTTCCGATTACTGTTGTCATTATATTATTAAAGCCATGTGCTAATCCTCCTGCTAATTGGCTTAAAGATGCAAGTTTCTTTGATAATAAGTTTTGCTCTTCAAGCTGCTTTCTCTCTGTAATTTTTTGTACGATACATAAATATTCTTTATCTCCTAATGGAGCCATTTGAGATAAAAAATGTTCAAGTTTATTGTTAATTATAAAACTGCATTCATGTACTTGAACCTGTTTGGTGGCTTTAACAAGCATAATTATTTCTAACAATTGTTCAGCATTTTCCTTTGGCAATACTTTAAAAGCATTGCTTCCAATAATCTCATTTGGAGGCACAAACAATTCTTCTATGCTTGAGGCTTTGTAGTCTACAAAATCACCGTTTTCATTAAATATGAATAATAAATTAGGGCTTGCTTGCAAGATAGCTTCATTTCTTTGCTGGCTTGCCATCAGTTTTTCTAAAGTATCATTCAGTTCATTTGTTTTAGACTTTATCCTTTTTTGTAAAAAATAGGAAAAATACAAAAGAGCTAAAACAGTGCTTATCAGGAATAAAGATATAGCATATACCTGAATCTTATATCTTTCAAAATTAAACGTTGAAACCTCTTTTTGATGCCATTTTCCCTTGATATCATTTATTTCCTCATTTGATATCAAATCAAACCCACTTTCAATGAGCTTCAATAAATATTTATTCTCTTTTAAAACTGCATAATGAAGTTGACCTGTATATAATACAAATGCAAGACGATAATCTTTATTATATTTCATCCGATTTAAATAATATAAAGCTGGAGGTTCGTCAACTGAAAATACATTGATATTATGACTAACTGCTGCATTAATAATGTCGCAATAAGTGTCATATTCTTTGATGCCTGTAATATTGGATGCCTTAAAAAATTCTATGACGGCATCTCCAGATTTTACTCCTATTACATAGCTTTTTAAATCCTCTAATACATTAATACCAAACAAATCTTTTTTTACAAACACTGGCACTTTGATATCTGCATATGGTTTACCATATTCTAAAAAAACAGCACGCTCTGCAGTATAAAAGGCTGTTTCTAATACATGAACTTCACCACTTTTGACTGATTCAATCGCTTCTTCCCAATTTTCAGCTATAAATATCACCTTTATTCCTGTTTTATTTTCCCATTTTTTCCATTTATCATACAGAATACCCTGATACTTTCCATTTTCTTCTTTAAAAAAATATGGAGGATAATTATTATCTATAGCTATCTTTAACTCTGTAAGCGGTGAATTATGCGTAAAACCATATGAAATATTTGAAAGTAAGCATAAAGCTAATAGCATTAAAAATATATTCTTTTTCATACATTCCTCCTTATACAAATTATAGCATAATTCTACAATATAAAATTATAATTGTCAAACTTATTTTGAAAAAAGACTAATTCTATTTTCAAGCCTTACATGATTTGTACCTTCCTTATCGAGTTAATTTTTAATAAGAATCAGCCTCTACTATCTCATGCTTTAGTTTTGACAATAGTTGAGAATAATGAGTTGAACAGTTTAATAAAGCCTTATCACCACATAAAATAAACTGTTCTTTTGCTCGTGATACTGCTACATTTAATTTACGATCTACCTTATTATCATATGTTTGAAGGCTTATATACTCAAGCTCTTCCTTCCTACTCAATGCACAGGACATAATGATAATGTCCTTTTCTGAGCCTTGATATCTTTCCACAGTATCAACCACAATATCTTCTTTTAAACCAGATGCTTTTAACATTTTTTGTATCAAATTACATTGTGCTTTCCAAAAACAAATTACACCTATAGTGTATTCATTTAATAAACCAATTTTCTCATATTCACAAATAATTGATACGATAAGTTTTGCTTCATAAACATTTGTTTTCCTTTTTGACAATGATGTGCATGGAATAAAAACACATCGACTTTTCAATATATTATTATATTTTTCTGAGTTATTGCTACACCAATTTTCACTACTTTGTCGTTTTGATCCACTCTTTAAACAGTTATCGTAGTAAGGGTTTATTAATGAGGCTATCTCATCATGCATGCGATAGTGTGTTGTTAAAATATCCCATGCATGATCCCAATTGTTTAATTGACATAGTCTTATCATTCTTTCAAATAATGATTCATTTAAGCGAAAAAGTCCGATCTCATCCCTTAAAAGTATGGGTGCTTCGTTTCGATCACTGCTTGCTATTGCAGGTAATTGATAATGATCTCCTATTAATATCCATTTTTTAAACTGCACACACAAACCAACAAGATGGGGCTCTAATAATTGTGATGCTTCGTCAACAATTAAAGTACCTTCGGGTATTAGTTGCATGAGAAAGGTCCCATCATTTTGAAAGGTTGATACTGTTGATATAAATACTCTTTTGTTTCTTAAATGATTTATACTTTCATCTCTTAGTTTGTAATCAATATGGTTGCTTATATGTTCCTTATTATTAATATGGCGGCTCCCAAGTCTTATAAAGTCAAAACCATTCTGCTTTAATCTATCGGCAATCTCATCCACTGCTCGATTCGTAAATGCTAAGATCACGATGGGAAGATTATCCTTCTGCAAAAGGCGTGCAACCAAACCCATAATAACTTTCGATGTCTTACCTGTGCCTGGTGGACCCTGTATAATAAAATAATCTTCTGCTGCCATAGCCTTTTCTATTACTAAATCTGACTTAGTTTTTGTCTTTTCTATCTCACAATTAGGTTCACATGGCTTGATTTTTCCAAATAATAAATATCGCTTGTATTCTGTTGCCTTTAAAAAGAATGAGAGCGAATTGATTAATGAAAATTCCATATATTCTGTATTGTCTTTTTCTAATACAAAATAATCAAATTTATTAAAATAGTCATCTGCTAAAAAATCATTTCTCATCTCAAACACTAAGAGATTGTTTTCATAAGATTTAAAAACACCTTTAATCAGTTCGGTCTGCGTTGCGTTGCTAAACTTGTTTGCCATACCATATAAGATTACAGGATCTCCCTCCCTAAAGTTTAATGATGCTTTTGTTTCAATCACATTAAAATATAATAAGCTGTCTCTTTTATCAAGAAATTTCAATTCACTAAAAACTGTGCCAATACGTTCTTTCATTTCTAAATCAACTAACCAAAGTGAAGAAAAACCATAATCATATATATCTTCAATATTACCAATTTTATTGCTAAAATTCTGTCTGATAATATATGAAACAAATGTAGAAAAATATATCTGCTCAAGCTCACTGGCTTTATGCACAGTTTGTATAAGAGTCTTTATTTTTGCTGTTTGGTAAGAAGGGAATAGGTTAATTTTTTCAGACAAAAGCTTAATAAAGTCTAATTCTCCTTCTCCAAGCTTAAAAATATTTGAAACTATATGGTTACGAAGCATTATTATTCGCATTATTACAGATTCTTTGATAAAAACATTTCTAAGCGGATCTTTTTCGGCAGCAGAATAAAAAATCATACTATGTCCGCTTCTATCCTTGCCATACACGCTTTTCAAGATTAAGTCATAACATGCAACTTGTGCACGATGATTCTCCCATACTTCATAATGAGGTGACTTCCCAGACTTGAGCTCAAAGATCCCTTTATAATTAGCATTTTCACTATCTTCAATCAAACCGTCTAAACGACCCTGAATACCATATTCAGCTGATATAAACGATGGTTCGGTTATTATTTGTTGGTTTTTATATCTATTTACCAGTTGAACAATATTATCCAAGTGGCAATCCTCTATTGAAGATATAATTTTTGAGCTATCAAAACCCTCTCTTGTCAGTATCTTAAGTGCATTCTTTGTTAATTCTTTTTCCACAGTTTCTTCGATACTTATGTCAACTTCATTTATCATATTGTCTAATATTTGATTAACCAATATTCCCTTTATAAGTGGCTCACTATAGTCATTATCATTGAAAAGTTTCAATAGCCATGTCTCAGGTAGTAATTGTTTCCCATAGCATTCTGCAATTGCACTTGCATCGAGCAAATAATCTGGCATAAAGACAAAAAAACTCTCACTAACTTGTATATATATATTCTGCTGCTGGTAATATTTCAGATTAAAAAAGTTTACTCTACAACCTGGATAATAGTAGTCTGCGAGCTTTGAAAACTGTTTTTCAAATGGTAAAGGCTGTTGTGCATCCCATAAATATATATCAATTATTTCCGTACTTATATCAGTCTTAGCTTTGATTTTTAATAGCTTTGTTTCATACTTAGTTTTGTCCAACTCGATACTTAATATTTCTGCTTTAAAATCATACAAAATTTTTGTATTTGGTGCTAAAGTTTCTTCTATCATTAAATTATTTTGCAAATCTAAAAAAGCTCTTGGTAAGTCAAAAGCACAATCTGCTACATGCATAAGAAGTATTTTATTTATTGATATTATTATTTCTGCAAAGAATGAGACATTTGGTAATGCTTTTTGATGGTTAAACTTGAGCAAATAGTTTATTCTACTATAAACAAAATGGTTAAGTTTTGTTTTATTTGAGAAATATATAAACTGAGCATATAGAGATGGGAATGTTTGATATTCTCCCTCAAGAGTAAAGTCTAAAATATCCTGTATTAACTGCTTAGCTTTTATCAGGTCCTTATAATCTACACTATCTTTGAATACGTTATTTTGCGTTAAAACACTAACACTTAGTTCTTTGAATGAGCTGCATATATGATCTATCATTAAGTTTGAAAATTCTACTTATTCAAGGCTTTCTGATACTCACTTATCAATTTTTGCATATTATTCTGAAACTCTGGTATGTATGCGTTTAAACTATTTAGCATATTTAATGTGTAAACGACTTCTGGATTTCCACTGCTTGGTGCAGTATAAATTTGTTTGTCAGCCCGAACTTTACATGCATTTATCAGTGTTGGTTGTTTGCTGATAGCATTATGCTGCATTGATATATCTTCCAAAAAGCTTATATCAACCTTCTCTGATTCATTGTAATCATGTAATTTAAGCCAAGCTTGTTCATAATTATTTAACATTATGTCTTTTAAATCTTCAAAAATCTCAAATGAATCTTTTATCCATCGGTAATTAATATGTTCAGAACTAATTGCAGGCATTGCAAGCTTAAACAAATCGTCGCTTTTAGATATCTTGGGCAAGTTTAGCTCTATTGCCTTTTCTATTTGTGGTTTTTCTTTCTTGACCTTGAAACTATCAGGACTTGGCTCAAATTCTCCTTTTTCTATTCGCTTTCTCATGGCTTTTGCTCGTTTATTCATCATCACTTTTTCCCAAAAATCAAGATAGATATGTGCTGACTCCAAACTCTTTGGATCTTCTTGCATATAAACATCTAAAACAAGCTTAAATTTTTCTCTATCTATGGTAAATACTTCACTATAACAAGATTGCTTCATTTCTATTGTAATATTTGTCTTGTTTACAAATTCTTGAAATATTACCCTTTTAATTAGTTCATTATCTTCATTTATCATTGCAGGAAGAATTGAATCGATTATCTTACACTTTTCAATTTCAATATCAATCCTTTGTCTATCGCTATCCATATTAATTTTAAATAAAGCAGACTTATCAAATACAAAAACAATCCGAGTAATTTCCTTATAGTCTTTAAAGTAGCTGTGAATCAATGTTTGTGATGATAGAGAACAAACAATAACGACAAATAGTATTATTAGGGTAGTTTTTTTCAACATTTTATCTCCTTAGTTTACTAAACTTAAATTGTTTTAATATATTCTTCCTACTTTATTTTACGTTGACACGTTACTCATTAACAAATAGCTTTTAATCATTATTAATGTCGATTCTTTAGTACTTCTTCAAAGGATCTAAAAATCCAAATAGGTTTACTGATAACTCTTTGAGTGAATAAGATACACCAGCTCTTACAATTAAACCGCTAAAATTGATGTCTGAAAATGGTTCAGGAATACCGCCATATGACCAGTCATACGAACGATTATCAATTTCAAGTGTTACGCCTGTTGGTGGCAAACCGAGTTTCATATTAGCACCACATAATAATTGTAAGTCTTGATTCATCATATAAGTATATTCGCAACCTCCTTGAATCCCCCAAGCATTGATGGTTAATTTGTTATCAATCCCTGTTACAATCCAACTAAATGCCATTCTATCATAACCTGCCATTGCATTAAAATGAAGTGCATTTCTGCCAAACCAAAACTTTTTACTCAAACCACCATATGCTGACATGGTATATGCAACAAGCCCGCTTGCATCGTTATTAAGTTTACCAATAGGCTTTCCATATCCCAGCTCAAGATCAAAAAATGTCTGACTAATACCAATCATTGGTGCAAGATTATATCCAAATCCTATATTTGCTACAACTTGTTCTTTTACTTCTTTGTCATACAATAAAAATGATTCCAAAACCTCATCAGGCTTTCCTTCAGGCAATCTCATCCCACTATGATAACCCAGTTTTACCCAGCTATCAATACCAAGACGTGGATTTTCATATACAACCGAGCCTTGAGTTACTTTACCATAAAAAAGCTGTGCATCTGATTCATTTGATCTATAAGTTCGATTATCTCCTGTTTTTGTTATACGACCAAATCCTATCACCTTGTTTTTTATTTCCCCTTGTTCATTCTCATAACTATCTTTAATAAAGAAGCTATCGTCTAAATGAACTCCTTCTTTGAAACCCAATGGTACTTTAAATTTACTTCTACTTGATATATTGTAAATTTGTGCGGTAAGCTGGAAGTCCTCTATCTCTTTAGTTTTGACACCAATATTTTTTGCCCATGCCTGTACTGCATCATATTGAGCATACTCTTCTACAGTTGTTCTAAATTTTTCATTCCCAAATGTAAAATAGCTATAATCTGCTTTAACACCTAATACAGATTTGGGATTTCTTTCTGCAAAGCCTGAACCATAAGTTGTGCTGGCTTGCAATAGTTCGACAGACACTTGTTTATTTTCATTTATTTTCACAGCAAACCACACTACTCCGCCTTTAATCTCGACACGAACATCACCTTTTTCTTCTGTCATAGTCATGGAATTTATAAAAGGCAGATAAATATACGATGAATTATATAAGATTGATAGTTCACGATCTGTAAGCCCCATTTCTTTACCTTTAGATCCTGCAAAACTTACACGATGTGATTCTTCAAATAAAGAAGCACCACGTTGTGCCTGTATAACTGGATCATTTAAAATAGTCCTGATTTGATTACCTACTGTTCTATTTAGAATAATAGCCATAGACTCAGCACTCAAATAATTAGCTTGATTAGCTTCTGATCTAAACTCATTCAGCAATGATTGAGGTAATTTATTATAATCAAAACGATCAATCTCAACATAGTGTTTAACCATCTTATCAAAGAATGAATAATTAAATTTATTAACTCCTTTTAAAGCTCCATATTTGATCCACACAGATTCTACTGCACTTATTGATTTTCTAACATAAGTTCCCTGTTGAGCAAATAAAGGAACAAAAATAAATATAGTAAGCAAAATTGTTAATACTTTCTTCATGTTTCATACCTCCTTTTATAATCTATTCTATAACAAAAATGTGTTTATTCATGATACTATAAAAAGCTGAATCTCAATATCTTTATCAATTTAAATAAGCTTTTTAACAATAAAATATTGATTAATTATCCTCATTGACTGAAGCGATCATTTGCAATAGATCACGATTATTAAATCCTATATTATTATATGCATTTTCAATTGCAGATGCCTCATCTTTTACAGATAAACCCTTTCCTGAGACTGTCATACTACCGATTACATTATTTGCTTTTAAGTCTTTTAACTGAATATTTACCTCTATATTTACTAAAAATTGCGAGCCACTGCTTCCTTCAATTTCCCGTGAATCCTTTATATTAATTGTACCATCAAGCAAAAGATGCGAATTTTCATTAACATGAATTAAGTTTTTGCCCAGCATCTTGATTAGCTTCTCTTCAACTTTTTCTTGTCTCATACCTTTTTTATCTTTTATTAAAAGCTGCACAGCTATATTTTCTATTTCAGATGTCTTAAAAAAGGCTTCTCCAATTGTATTATTGAGTAAAGAATTTAAGTATGTTGGCAAATTATAAACATCCATTTTTATGATAACTTTCCCTTTATTGCCCTGAGCAGGTACAGCAATAACATTAACAGAAAATTCGCCCTCATTATTTGTAAAACCCTTTTCTATCAGCTCTCCATCTGAATAAAAAACTCTTACAGGGATACCGCTTATGTTCGAAATATCACCTGTTTTAGGGTTGCGCATATTAGCCTTAAAAACAATTGCTGATTCCAACTGTTTTCCAATCTTAGAATTTTGATTATTACCAGATACCACATCAAAGCGTATTGCAGCAAGAGCTTTTCTTATACTGCTATCAATACTGTTTACAGTGACTCCTTCTTTGGTATTATAAGGCTTATCAGCAAAACAATCATATAGTGATTTCTTAGCATATAAATCAACTATGAGCCCCTGAGCATCAATATAGTTTTGAATCGAGGGCACTAATTTGCCTTGATCTAACAGTTCGTCTGCATCAGCAATTAATACATTAAGAGAGCTATTTATCAAATCCAAATCATTCTTTAGGGTATTTAAAAACGACTTCTTCGATATAGATACCATCATATACCAGGTATCTTTTTCTTTTTTCTCCATTTCAACAGTCATACCCTGTACAGTTTGATCGAGAGTTAGTTTTGTTGACTGTTGAATAGTTTCCAAATAATAATTTTTGCCGTCTTCTTCAATTTCAATTGCATACGATTCAATCTGTGTTTCGACTCTTACTGTAATTTGCTGCAACATATCATCTCGAGCATTGTTGATGGCTGTTTCTCTACTTGTACCTTGTCCTATTCCAACAATTTTTTCATCTTCATATTTACGAACAGTATTAAGATTATACCATTTTGGTATTGCCATACATGATAGAATCGTACTTGCTGCCACTACAATCAACACAAGCCTTTTCATATTGCCTTCTTTTATTCAATTTTTAATAGTATTAATTTCCTGTTTGTTGTTATCGGTTTTAGTTTTGAACCAAAAGCTGAATTATCAAATTCTCTTCTTACATCTCTCAAAAGTCGCCTTGAATTATCATATTTTAATGGGTCACACCATATTAGGTAATCAAGTGTTTGTTTTGTAGCAATATTTTCTTTGGAACGTTTTGAATATTTATCTATTACATCCATAAATAAATCTTGAATATCTAATACTTCATCTTCTGATAATGATGGATCAATGCTTATTACAAGTTTATATTGAATACCATTTTGTACATCATCTCGCCAATAATTCTCAATACGGCTCAAAACATTATCTATAGCTGTATTCATTGCCTCTTCAATTGAAACCATTGTCTCGCCCTGACGACCTTGACTATAGCCTGTTTCTGCACCTAACAAACGGCCTGTTGTTGTCTCATAAGCACGTACATTCATTGCATACTTTTTTGTATTATATCCTGAGTTTTCATAAGCACCAGAATAAGTAATATAAACATCAGAGCCTATTGATAAAGCCAATTTATAAGCCAAGTCTTCACTACGATCTCCAAGCATTTGTTGTGCATCAGCAAGTGTATTTATTGCATCTATCTGTTGTGGAACTATTACATCATATTTCTTTGCTGTGAGATGCGACTCGACTACTGAGGCTGCGTGCTTTAAGATCGGATTATTACGTAATTCATCAATGGGATTAACTCCTTTACCTACTTCAGGGATAACCATGAGTTGTGGTAAACCAACTGCTTCTGCAAGCTCTTGGCGGCTGTCTATAATTTTAAAGTTTTCCAAATCACGTCTGATTATTTCCTTATTAACTTTGAAACGCTTTGATATTCTGACTTCTTGTCCTTTATTAGAAATAACTTTAGACAATAATTGGGTATCTTCGTAACTTATATATCGTGATACATTTGACTTATCAAAAAAGTAATCGATATGTGGTTCCATACTCTTTATTTCTGCTGAATTTCTTAACATTGGATCTGTACCACCGTATAAGACGAAATAAACTGCTGCCTTCTTTGCATCATCAGTCGCTCGACTAACACCATATTTCTCAACTTCTTTTTTCTTTTTATTTTTATAAATTCCAGTTGCTTCTACCAATACCTCTGATGAGCTTACATTCTCAATAAGGGTTGCCTGCTTGGATTCGGGTAATTTTGCATGAATTAG
The DNA here is from genome assembly GCA_020532185.1 of Candidatus Cloacimonadota bacterium. Lineage (GTDB taxonomy): Bacteria > Cloacimonadota > Cloacimonadia > Cloacimonadales > WRIO01 > JAGOCT01. Next base: position 16,733 of record JAJBBH010000124.1, read on the forward strand.
GGAATGAGTTAATGCAGCTATAAGCAAAACAATCAAGACCAAATATTTTCTCATTTTATACTCCTTTTTAAAAAAATTAATTAGTATTATTTTAACTAAAGTGTTTTATATGTCAAGCAATATTTCCATCTTTTTTAACAATATACGTAAATACTGTTAATTATCTTGAATTACATGGCAAAATCTATTGTTTTTAAACGATTTAATAATGCCAAAACACAGTGTAGGCAAAGTAGCTCAGGTATAATACTCACCAGCAAGTACGTATTCTCTCAAGCATTAATGCTGTAATAAAAACATTTTTTCAAAATAATTCCACTCAATTAAAGATCGTTTCAAACTATTTCAATCCCCCTCTATATATATATGCGTCCGAAAATGGAGTTTGCAGAAAACTTTTTTCAAAAATCTTCAAAATGTTCTTACAAGCGTCATTTTTTCGATATTTATTTTCTTACTCGTCTAATAGCTTTTAATTCTCCTAACAATGATATTTGACGCATTTCTTCGATTGGCACTTTGATTACACCAAAATTTTTATTTATTGGTATCAAGTGTAATTCTTGCAAATCTGGGCGAATATCGAGTTTTTTGATTGTTAATTCACCAGAAATTATGATTGCCACAATCTTTTTATTTAGGCTATCCCAATCAGTATTTTTATGAATAAAAACAATATCTTGATGTTCGATATCAGGATTCATACTCATTCCATTTACTCGAAAAACAAAAAAATCATCGAGATTCAAGTTAGGCCTGTAATATGGAAATGGTACAAAATCTAAAGGTTCGTTATTGATAATCTCGATAGGTTCTCCTGCTGATATTTCTCCCACAACAGGAAGTAACTCTTGGATAGTCTCAACAACATCTTCTGTATAAACAGGAACGCCTATTGTGGTTAAAAAATACTTTGGCATATCAATTCTTTTGACCGAACTAATGAGGTTTTGAGCTTCTTTCATGCTTAATACCTCTTCAATGTGTAATTTCTCAATCTCTTCTTCGCTTAAAAACATTTCTCCTACACCTCCTAATAACCAGTTAATATTTACATGAAAAACATAGAGAAGCCTCTTAAAAAACTCTGCTGAAGGGCTAATAAGATTGCGTTCATAACGTGATAAATTCGACTTTACAATTTCGAGTTTATCGGCTGCTTCAGACATGTTAAAACCTAATTCTTTACGAATTTGAACAATTTTTTCACCAAGACTTATATTCATTTTCACCTCCTTATTGGTTGCAAATATACAATAAGTAGTTATTTTGTCAAGAACTATTTTTGCACTACTGCAAATAAATGAAAAAAAGCTTGATCTTTTTTCAACAAAAAAAATAATTGTTTGTGTATGGAGGAAAAATGAAAAATATTTTATTAATATCTTTAATCATTATTAGTGGACAATTACTATTCGCTTTTGAGCATTTTAAACTTGATTTCAATGACGCTGCCGAGGCATC
>JAJBBH010000119.1 GCA_020532185.1 Candidatus Cloacimonadota bacterium
AAAGAATTGGTAAAAAGATTTAAGGCAGCAGTTAAAGAAAAAGTAAATAGAGATTTTCCATCAGATCCATGGGAACAACTCTATGGCTCAATATTTGCCGTATTTGAGAGCTGGAATAATGATCGTGCAGTTTATTATCGTAAACTCAATAATATCCCTGATGAATGGGGTACAGCTGTAAACGTGCAAGCTATGGTTTTTGGAAATATGGGCGAATCAAGTGCGACAGGCGTGGCATTTACACGTGACTCAGCAACAGGCGAAGACTTGTTTAATGGTGAATATCTCGTTAATGCACAAGGTGAAGACGTTGTTGCAGGTATTCGTACACCACAACAAATTACCAAAATAGGCTCAGAAAGATGGGCAGAATCACAAAATGTATCAGAAGAAGATAGAAAGAAAAACTTTGCATCATTAGAAGAAATCATGCCAGCAGCTTATAAAGAATTAGATGAAATCCAACAGAAATTGGAAGACCACTATAAAGATATGCAAGATGTGGAATTTACTATCGAAGATGGTAAACTCTGGATGCTGCAAACCAGAGGCGGCAAAAGAACAGGTGCTGCAATGGTAAAAATTGCGATGGATATGGTTGATCAAGGTATGTTGACTGAAAAAGAAGCTCTTAAGCGTATGGAAGCAGGAAAACTTGATGAATTATTACACCCTGTGTTCCAACAAGATGCAATGAAAAAAGCAGTTGTTTTGGCAAAAGGCTTGCCAGCATCTCCTGGTGCAGCAACTGGCCAAATTGTTTTCTTTGCAGATGATGCAGAAAAATGGGCAAATGAAGGCAAAGACGTGATCTTGGTGAGAGTAGAAACATCTCCAGAAGACTTAAAAGGTATGAACGTGGCAAAAGGTATCTTTACCGCACGTGGTGGAATGACATCTCACGCAGCTGTGGTTGCTCGTGGTATGGGTAAATGCTGTGTATCAGGTGCTGGAGCAGTTGTAATCGACTATAAAGAACGCACAATGAGTGCAGCAGGAAAGACATTAAAAGAAGGTGATTGGATTTCATTAAATGGCAGCACAGGCGATGTTTATGAAGGAAAAATCGAAACACAAGAAGCAGAAGTATCAGGCGATTTTGCAAAATTGATGGCAATCTGCGATAAATATACACGCATGAACGTGAGAACAAATGCTGATACACCAAAAGATGCAGCGAAAGCAAGAGAATTTGGTGCAACTGGTATCGGTCTTACACGTACAGAACATATGTTCTTCGAAGGTGATAGAATTAAAGCTATGCGCGAAATGATTTTATCAGATAGCCTCGAAGGAAGAAAAAAAGCACTCGAAAAGATTTTACCATATCAAAGAGAAGACTTTGAAGGTATCTTTGAAGCTATGCAAGGCTTGCCTGTAACTGTTCGCTTGCTCGACCCACCACTACACGAATTCGTGCCAGCAGAAGAGAAGAATCAAGCTGAAATGGCTAAAGAAATGGGATTGACATTGGAAGTTGTGAAAAACCGTGTTAACTCTTTACATGAGTTAAACCCAATGCTCGGTCACCGTGGCTGCCGTCTCGGTATCACATACCCAGAAATCACAGAAATGCAAACAAGAGCAATTATCGAAGCTGCTCTGAACCTCAAAGCTAAAGGCATTAAAGCAATGCCTGAGATTATGATTCCTCTTATCGGCACATTGGAAGAATTTGTAAACCAAGAAACAATTATTCGTGCAACAGCAGAAAAAATCTTTGCTGAAAGAAATGATAAAATTGAATACCTCGTGGGTACAATGATTGAAATTCCAAGAGCTACATTGATGGCGGATAAAATTGCTGCAAAAGCGGAGTTCTTCTCATTTGGAACTAACGACTTGACCCAGATGACTTTCGGTTATTCACGTGATGATGCTGGTAAATTCTTGCCTGAATACGTGGATAGAAATATCTTGAAAAATGACCCATTCCAAGTTATCGATGAAGAAGGTGTGGGACAACTAATTGAGCTCGGAACCAGCAGAGGTAGATCAACTAATGATAAACTTAAAGTTGGTATCTGCGGCGAACATGGTGGCGAACCTAACTCAGTTAAATTCTGCCATAAAGTTGGTATGAACTATGTGAGCTGCTCACCATTCCGCGTGCCAATCGCTCGTGTGGCTGCTGCTCAAGCAAATATTGAATAAATTATTCTTTGAATATGAGGCTCTTGCTTATGCAAGAGCCTTTTTTAATTAACCATGGAGAACACGAGGATTTTGAACCACAAAGGCCACGAAGAGCACAAAGGCCTCAAAGGGTTTTAACTTGAGCAACGAACGACACGAACTTTCTGCTCCTCCGTCGCAGCGGGGTGAAAAGGCTTTAGGTATTAGTGGTTTTTCAGATTCCGTTTTTAAATGCTATCAGGCCTGTAGGGACAATGCCTTGTGCTTGTCCAAAAAACGATCATATGGCAAAATAAACCGTCCATCTAAAACCAGCGGTTAGGCATGTAGGGACAATGCCTTGTGCTTGTCCAAAAAACGATCACATGCCAAAATAAACCGTCCATATAAAACCAGCGGTTAGGTCTGTAGGGACAATGCCTTGTGTTTGTCCAAAAAACGATCACATGCCAAAATAAACAATCATCCACTTATCGTATTTCTCAATATATACAAAAAAACACAGCAGAGCTGTGGCAAGAAAAGTTCGTGCAGTTCGTTGCTAAAAATATCAAAAGTTTTGCAAAAAAAATCATCTCCAAGTTCGCTCTGGAACGCTGTTTGCAAAATGAATAAAATTTAGTTTTTCAAAACCCCCATTTTGTCCTGCGTATTAGTATAGAGGGGCACGTTATTTTTTGCTTTGATAATTTTCAGTAAGTCGAAGAGTTTGCACAGTCAATTAGATATTATTAATAGTGGTGTATAATAATTATCTTATTTACCGATACAAAAGTTTTCAAAGATTTTATCGAGTATGTCGTCAGTAGTGATTTTGCCAATTATTTCTTCGAGATGATTGCTGGCAGAGGCAAGGTCGAAAGCAATAAATTCGATGCCTGTGCCCATTTTTAAGGTATTTGTGGCTTGGATAATAGATTCTTTGGCTTTGGATACTGCTGCTAATTGGCGGGCATTGGAAATCAGTCCCGATTCTATTTCTTGAGTAAAGCCTGCAAAGAACTCTAAGAGATAGGTGCGGAGAGGATCGAGACCGTCAGCTTCAATATTTGAGCATAACAGGATTTTGTTATCAGTGAATAATTGCTTTGCTTCGGTGTTAAGTAAATCTGCTTTATTAATTATCGGAATGATTTTGAGGGTTTTATCATTCATGATTAGTTTACTTTTTAAGCTTATTAGATACTCGTTAAAATGGTTGATTGTGGGGTTTTCATTGATAATTTGTGCATCTAAGAGCAAGAAAATTAAGTCTGCTTGTTCGATAATCTGATTTGAACGCTCTATACCCATCTTTTCAATAATATCTTCGCTTTGTCTTATGCCTGCTGTATCGAAAAACCTGATGAGATTGCCCTGTAATGAAATAGCTTCTTCGATATAGTCTCTTGTTGTGCCAGGTATATCGCTGACTATTGCCCTGTCCATATCTAAGATTTTGTTGAATAAGCTTGATTTACCGACATTTGGTTCGCCAATAAGACATACCTTTAAGCCTTCATGAATGATCATGCCGTCATGAGCGGATCTTTCGAGTAAATCCAAATCATTATGTATTATATTTAGTTTTTCGTGAAGCTCTGAGTCTTCGATTATCGGCACTTCATCTTCAATAAAGTCAATTGCCAACTCGCACTGTATGCGTAAATTGAGGATTTTATTTAAAATATTGTTGATTTTCTCTTCAAGTTTTCCTTCCAGTTGTGCCAATGATGCTTGTTGTGCTTTTTTGGTTTGCGCCATCAAGAGATTGCCAACAGCTTCAGCCTTAGTCAGATCCATCTTATGATTTAAAAAAGCCCTGAGCGTGAATTCACCAGGCTGAGCAAGACGAGATTTTTTGAGTAAAGCCTCGAGTATTTGGCTCGCTATAAAGTCGTTACCGTGACAGAAAATCTCAACAGTATCTTCACCAGTATACGAATGTGGTGCAGAATAAAGCGTGAATAATACTTCGTCGAGCAGTTGATCATGGTCGTAGAATTTGGCAAAATACGATGTTTTTGGTTTTAGAGAATTTGTTTTAAAGCTGCCTTTCAGAAAAGATAAAGCAATACTGTGTGCATGATTGCCGCTTATCCTGATGATAGCAATTGCACCACGTCCTCTGGGTGTGGAAATTGCTGCAATAGTGTCATTAAATTTAGCATGCATTTTAATAGTTTGGTTCGTAGCGAAAAGCGTCTTTATAGTGATTTAGTTGGAAATGTCTGTCTTTTTCTTGGATGATAATGATGACATCAAATCTATAGCAAAGCAACTCTGCATCTTCACAGCTTGCTATAAATTGCAATGCAGCTTTTATAACTTTTTTTTGTTTCGATTTGGTGATAGATTGCATTGCGTCATCTTCATTACCTTTGGTGCGATATTTGACTTCAATAAATGCAACTTCATTTCCTTGCCGAGCAATAATATCCACTTCTCCTACACGTGTGTTGTAATTTCTATGAATTATTGTGTATGATTGTTCGATTAAATACTTTGTGGCGAGATCTTCACCAATATTGCCTTTTTCTTTATTTGTCTTGTTCATTTTTATTAATTTATGATTTGAAAATAAAAGAGTGCGTATCTTTTCTCGTATAAATTAACCTGCAACTCATAGACTTTGTTGCCAAGATCAAATTTACTGATGAAATTGTTGCTGTCTATTGTGAATTTGATACCTTTATCGTCGCCGTCTTTTTTGGGATCGGAGATAAAACCTGCTATATTAATCTTAATAAAAGGTATATCCTTTGTCTTGATAATCTTTGCTGCATCGCTGGAAAGAATTGGTTTATCGAGATATAAAGTATCGCCGTTTTTGCAGAATAAAGTGTCGCCCTCTGTGATCTGTAGTGTTTGCTTGTTGTGGATATATTGCAGTTTAAAAGGTGTGTCTTTTTTTGTTATAGCTGGAGGTTCGTCCTTAACGTAGAATCTGTGAGATGAGACTTTCTTTTTATTTTTTAAGATATCAATAAGCCACGATTTGCCGCCATCTGGAGAGAACTTTTTGATCAAGCTGTCATCGATATAAAACTCGTAGCCTATATCGTTAGCGGTGAATAGGGGGTTTGCCCAACCGAGAAAATTAGCCTCATAAGTATGATCTACATTTAGTAATTTGACAATTTTGAGCTTATCATTTTTGTTGATATTCATTGATTGACCAGGCTCTAAAGTGTGCTCGATACCATTGATCATGAGCACTATGCCTTGATAAATTTTGCTTTCATCTTGAATAATAATTGGTATTTCACCTATTATCTCGCCATCTTTACGAATCGTAATCTTTGTATCGTTTTTAATCATAAAGGCTTTATTGAGATCGTTCGTGGTTCCATGACCAGCTATATCAATAAGATAACCACGCTCGTAATTACCCTTAATATATTCAACTTCTAATTCAGAGGATTTGTTGAGTTTGATAACGTCGCCTTTATATGCTATATGAGGTAGCCCGTTTATTCTATATGTCAAAAAGTCAAAGTCTGGTTTGTCTAATTTAATTTTTGGAAACTGTGGGATGATATCAAGATGTCTTAAAAATGAATTGATGACAAGAGTTAGATGAGTAATTTTCATTTCTAAGCTGGGCAATTGTTTTGACACTTCAATGCCAAATGCAGGAATGCTTGCCTTTGTAAGTCCGTAATATGATGCACTTTGCCTCTGTTCGGCATGCTTTGTGGCAGGAGAAATAGTATTATGGTTATTGAAATGATAGTGGTATAGTTCATTATCAATAAATTGGTTTACCTCATCACAAATTTCTCTTGCTATATCTCCTAAATGTAAGGCTTGCTTGCTTTTTTCAATCCAAAAAGTATCAGCATCAGCGATAATACATTGACCGTACTTCATTGGGTTTTTCATTGCATCTATATATGTGTTCCGATAGTAACCTCCGCCTTCATGGAGATTTAGCAGCATGTCACTTTTGTGCATATTTTCAGTGATAATATCAACGACTTTGTCTTCAAAAATATTTGATTCAGGATGATTGAAACGTCTATTCATATCGTAATTGATAAGTCTTTTATTTTGAGTAATAGTTGGAAGATTTGCACGAGGGATAATAATCAGATTGCCTTTTTTGAGGCTTATATCAACAAAGAGATCTGCTGTTAGATAGCCTGCCGATTCGTCCCCTTGAATGCCACCGATAATCATTAGTGTTTTGCCAGGCTGCTCGCCTCTAATAGTATATACATCGAGTTCGTAGTCAGTATTATGAAAATATTTCTGGTGCTCGGTGTATGCAATAAGCTGTGGGGTGATTATAAAAGATATGAAAAATAATAAAAGACAGTTAATTAGCAGTCTATTCATCTGATAAATCCTCCAAAGCTTCTGGCACTTGCTTATTAAGATCTATTTTTATTTTAGATTCAATAGGTACAGCATGCCCATCCCAATCTTCACGCAAAATTAGCCAGTTATCCCCTTCTTTTTTCCAGAGCATTGACTTGACCCCAATGTCTGAATAGTTGCTGGAAATATACTCTTGTTTAAATTCGAGTAAAAGATGATCGTTTGAGTAAAACAGCTTTGGATTAGTGATCTTTATCTGAATATTATTTCTTTTATTATTAATTCTTTCTTTATATTTAGCCCATCTCTCAAAGTTCATTCTCAAGTTTTTTGTATAAAAATCGGCATGATAGAACTGTAAATAGGCAGTGATGTTTTGAGACTCCCATGCACTTTTCCAATCAGATAAAAGTTGTTGATACTTTTTTACTTCGTTGTTCAGCTCTTCAGCACTAATCCATTTGGTAACTTCGTTGATAATTACGACAGTTTTTCCATATTGAAATTCAGAGCTAAGTTCTTTGAGATCATCATTTTCAAATCTAATGCATCCATCTGTATCGTAGGGTGTTAGTGGTCTGTCTGTGCCATGAAGCCAAATACCATTTCCTTTTTTGTTAAGATAACGATCTATTTGGTTTGGATAGTTTATTGGATATGCTCCATAGCCATACATAGCAGAAAGTCTTGAATTAGGGATTTTGCCTTCAATAATATAAAAGCCTTCAGGAGTCTTTCTGTCTCCTTGTTTTGCTTTATCGCCGTTGTTTTTACCAGTTGTAACTTGGTATTGATTGATTAGGTTTAACTGCAAGGGATCAAATAATATGCTGTAAAAATATGCAGCTTGCTCGCTTTTGTCAACGATAAGTACTTTGTCTGCATAGTTATCGTTATTTAAGAGAAAATTAATCATCTCATAAGGCACTGATTCATTTATTGCATAAACCATGCTTGCATGCAATATTACGACTAAAATGACGCTTATTATTTTAAAATTATTTATCAAAAGCAACCCCTCTTTAACATACTAAACGTTAAATTAGCAAAAGTATATTATATGTCAAGTAAAAATAAATAACTTTTAAAAATATAAATATTGAGACTCATCTGGATGCCATAAGAATTTTTTTAAATTGACTTTACCACATGGAGTTACAAAAACATTTTCATTTCGTAGAGATTCAATTTGAGCTTCGAATCCACAACCTTTTGGAAGAGAAACATAGCCTTGTGCGTTAATAACTCTATGCCAAGGGAGCTTGTATTTCTTTGAGCAGCTGTGCAAAATTCTTGCAACTTGACGGCTTGCACGGTGATTGCCAGCAATGGTGGCGATACTTTTATAAGTTGATACCTTGCCTTTTGGGATTGACTTGATTATTTTTATTACTGCTATCGAAAACTCTTGCATATTTACCTCTTAATAAATTATAATCTATTTTTTAACGCATGCAATAAATATTGCATTTATTAGTCTTTAATCAAAGGTAATTCAGCCCAACATGTGGTGAATTGAGGAGAAAGTATATCCCTCTTCATTCTCCAGTTTTTTACAATGCCATTGGAGGCAAAGAAGACTTTGTTGGTACCGTATCTTCGATTTATGCCGTCTATACATTGCATGACAGATTTTTTGTTTTGGGAAGTATAAGGCAGACTAAATAAGTTTGGCTGGATATCTTTTTCTAAAATAATGTCGCTGAGCATGATACCACACTTTTTGTAAAGAAAGCCAGGCTTGAATATTTTTCTTAACATTTTGCTGCCAAGACTGATAAAATCGGAAGTGTAGGCAGAGTAATCTGGCAAAGCACCTGATATGTAGTTTACGTATTGTGGGTCATTGCGATAGGGATTTGTGCAGACATAAACCATTAATTGTTTAGCAACACTTTTTTGAGAGCGTAGACGCTCTGTTGCGGTTGTGCAAAAGAAAGATAAGGCTTGTTCGAGATCTTCTATTTTAGTGATTAATTTGCCAAAAGAACGAGAGGATACTATTTGCTTTTTATTTCCTGATACTTGTTCGAGCTCGATGCAAGGATAGCCTTTTAGCTCTAAGACTGTGCGTAGTCCAACTACTGTGAAATTATTTTTGACCCACTCGTTTTCTAAATTTAGCAAGTCACCAGCGTTTGCTAAACCGATTTTTTTCATCTTTTTTGCATATTTGCGACCAATCCCCCAGATATCCTCCAAATCGATAGAAGAGAGAATCTTTTCTGTTTTTGGATGATCTGTGATATTAAATACACCGTTGTATCCTTTGTATGTTTTAGCAACTTTATTGGCAATCTTTGCTAAGGTTTTTGTTGGGCCAATGCCGATAGATACGGGTATTCCTGTCCATTTGGCAACAGTTTGTCTGATCAATTGAGCATATTCGATTAAGTCAATATCTTCCATTCCTTTAAAAGATAAAAAAGCTTCGTCGATTGAATATATCTCAATGTCTGGTGCAAAAGAGGAAAGGGCACGCATCACTCGAGAAGACATATCTCCGTAAAGAGTGTAGTTTGATGAAAAAAGATAGATTTCGTGCTTCTTGAGTAAAGGCTTTATTTTAAAAGCAGGTGTGCCTCTTGTGATACCCAGTTTTTTCAATTCGGGGGATAATGCGACCAAGCAACCATCGTTGTTTGACAAAACCCCTACAGCTTTACCCTCTAAATATGGCTGGAAAACACGTTCACAAGAGACATAAAATTGATTGCAATCGACAAGTGCAAAAATTGGGCGTTTATTCTTTTCTGGTGCAGGAAATTCTATCATAATCTTAGAACTTATAATTTATGGATCACGTTTGTAACAACGCCCCAGATAGAAAAATCCATCTCATTGGTTATTTTAATAGGCTTATAGGCATCATTGTCGGGCATAAGATAGTATTCGCCCTTTTTATTAATTTGTAGCCTTTTGACTGTGAATTCTCCCTCTAAAACTGCTATCACAACCTTGCCATCAGCCGCCTCCAGTGAGCGATCAACTATCAAGATATCGTTTGGATTGATTCCTGAATTTATCATAGAATAGCCTTCAACTCTAACAAAATAAGTGGCGGCTGGATGCTGTATTAAGAGCTCGTTTAAGTCTAAAACTGATTCTATATAGTCTTGTGCTGGCGATGGAAAGCCTGCAGGCACAAGTGAGCCTATAAATGGTCTTTGCCATTCATTAAGCTTGCTAAAAATCATTCTAATTGGTTTTATATTATTCATATCTTTTACCCTCATAGCAAGGATATAATATTTGGAGAAGATGTCAAGTATTAAATTGCAATAATGCAAAAATAAAGCAAGTTATAATATGGCAGTGATGATTTTTAGACTTTTGGTTTAATTTAAATAAGCTTTTTTTTATAGATAAAGCTTTTGAGAATATCTACAGGTATCATATCAATGTCTTCTTTATCTACCAAAATTGTCAGAGTATCGTTTGGTTTGATCAAGGTAGATCCAGAAGGAGTGATAATCTTTTTATTTCTTGTTACAAAGATAATGAGTGTGCCTGGCGGCAGTTTTAACTCATAAATATGTGCAGATCCCTCATAAACTGTTGGGTCGATGTAGACGTCAATCACCTCGTAATTTGTATCTTGAATAGTTACTAATTCGAGGATGCGTGAAGTTCTATCTTTTTCATTTGATTCAAGCCCAAATCTTTTTAATAAAAAGGTGAGCGTAGTGCCTTGAAACAGCATTGATAATGCGACAATAAAGAAGACGATATTAAATATTTGATTTGTTTCATCAAGCCCAGCAGCAGCAGGATATGTTGCCAAAACAATCGGTACTGTGCCTCTTACACCGCCCCAAATTACAAAGAGTTTTTCTTTAGCTTTGAAATCAGTAAAAAGTGTTAAAATCCATACAGAAATTGGGCGTGCGATAAATGTTAAAATTAAAAATATGGTTATTCCTTGCCACCATACTTTATAAAACTGCTTTGGAGATGCAAGAAGCCCCAACAGTATAAATAAAGCCATGTTTGTGATAAAAGATAGAGTATTGTTAAAGTCTAATATACCTTTTTTATAGGGGATTTTGCTATTTCCCATTACAAAACCTGTGAAGAAAGCAGCAATTACGCCACTTACTTTTATAATTTCTGCGACGCTAAAGCTAAGCAACACGATCGCAATGATATATACATAAAAATATTCTTTTTCATTGTTTCTGATTTTATTAAAGATATAAACAGCAAGCAGACCAACCAATACGCCAATTCCAACTCCTCCCAAAAGCTGCCAGATTATGAACAATGAAGATTTAGCTATATTTAGCTTTTCGCCGCCTAAAAGGCTCAAGACGAAGGTTGTTAAAACAATTGCCATTGGGTCGTTGAGCACGGACTCCATCTCTGTTACTGTTTTAACATTTTGTTGGAGGGGTTGATTTTTTAAGATAGAAAAGACTGCGGTAGCATCAGTTGATGAGATAATAGCACCTATTAATAAAGTAATATAAAAGGGCCAGTCAGTAATCAAATAAAAGAGGTATGCAGTGATGATAGCAGTCATTGCCACACCGACTGTTGCAAGTAGTGATACTGGCTTAATGACTGACATGAGATCATCTTTTTTGGTACTAAAACCGCCAATAAAAAGGATGAAAACAAGTGCTATGTTTGCAAATTCTTTTGTTATGACAGCATTATCAAAATAGATTAGATTCATAAGATCGCTACCAAATATGATACCTATCAGCAACGATAAAACGATAAGCGGCACATTTACTTTGTGAAACACATTAGCTAATAAGATTAAGGCAAGAAGTAATATAGAGATTATTAAAAGCACTTTAGCTCCTTTTATAATTTATGACGTTATTTTTAAAAAACATTTTATTAAGTCAAGCTATTTTTGCTTTTATTTAGTTTTTATAATATTAAGGTAATTTTTTAAAAAGAAGTGGTGGCTTAATGTTTCTGAATATATCTCTGAAAAGCTTGAAAAGTTTGTATCAGTTGTAGAGACCAATATAGAATAATGTTCGGCACGATAGCTTGGGTCTTGAGGGGTTTGCCAGAATGACAACGTGCTTGCCGAGCCTGTTCCGAGATGAATCTGGGGTGTAATCATCCAATTATCAGGTGTAAGAGCTCCGATACCATATCTATACGATAAAGAGGCTACACAAGCGCTTCCTTCATATGGTGATGATGTGAGTTTATACCAAGAATTATCATCGCCATCATTGTCAATAATTTCCCATCCATTAGGAGGAAAGCTACCCTCAAAGTTTTCAGCAAAAATTATCGTTCTAATCAGCAGAGTAATTATTGGATGATTATACTCTTCTTGACCGATTATAATGTTTTCTTCCACTACTGTTTGATAACCCTCTTTTGTTATTTTTAAGTCATAGAGACCATGCCAAAGCTCAGGGAAATTGGTGATTTCTTCGCTTGCAATTGCGGAATATATATGATTAAGATTGCCATCTTGATTTGTGAGAGTAATTTCAGCACCTGCAGCAGGTAAACCATCTTCTGTAGCAATGCTAATATTTACATTGCAAGTCATGTTTTTGTACACAGTATTTGAAAATGCAGGACTGGATAAACCTTCTTCATACACCGCTTTAACCACATATTTATATTCACCAGAAGTTACATCAGCCCATGTTTCATCAGTATAATAAGTCTCTGCAACATCTGTTGCAATGGAGGTCCAAGTACTTTCATCATTCATCGATGCCAGGTGTGTACGCCAAATACTGTAAGAGAGAACTGAACGATTATTAATACGATTTTCAACAGCATCATATTCGACAGAGTTTTCATTTCTTGATAATACAATACCTTTTTTTGATGCACTAATTAGCGGAAAATCTCTTAATGCCTTTTCGTCAGTTTCTTTATAAGAATTTTCATCAAATACAAAACTCATTGTGCGACCTGTTGCCCCAGTAGCAAAACCTTTTATCATCCAGTTGGCATCAGAGTCAGCAACCATATTCAGCGTATACCAGCCGTCTTCATAGTAAATCATATTTCCAAATCCACCAAGAGCAGGTCCCGCATCACAGCAAGCAGGAAAGCCTGTTTGGGTACTAATATCGATGGATATCCAAAGCTCTGTATCTGGCATGATTGTGATAGCTTGAGAGAGCTCAACTTCAGTCCATTGCATAGGGTTGATTGTTGGCACATTCTGTGTTAGAATCAAAGAACCAGGCGTACCACCTGAGCCTCCTGTATATATTTTAACAGTGTAAGAGGCAGTTGGCTCATGCCCCATAAAAGCAATCTTTGTTAATGTTGCACCAAGAACACCAAGTGCTTCTAAATGGCTTGGCAAATATCTATGAGCCATTTCGAGTTCAACTTGACCGCCCGACCCAATAGCATCGTCAAATGTATCTGCTTGGGTATGGCTGAACCACAAATCGACACCAGTACCAGGTGCATTCCAAGATAAATCAACTTGATCAGGCGTAAAAGTTGCTTCCACACCAGTTGGAGCTAATAGCTGGTCATCGAGAGCCTTTTGTGTATGAGCAAAAAGCCCCAAAGAAAGAGATATTGCGATTACAAGTGCAATAATCTTAATTGTTTGCGATTTTCCCTTCATAAATTCTCCTTTTATACTATAATAATAAACATTAATCCTATTCACATTAATGTTTTCCAGAAAAATGTCAAGTAAAACATATCAATATATCTTATTATAAGTTTTATAAGTCAAAAATTAATTGTTTTACACTCATTTTTGCATAAATTATTCTATGTATAGAAAAATAACTTTACTAAATAATGTGATTTAAATAAATGGATATCATGAACATAATTATAAGGAGTTGAAAATGTATAAGAAAATCATTGTTTTGCTTGTACTTAGTTTGCTTGCCATTAGTTTATTTGGCACAATAACAAAATCAACAAACAGAAAGGTTGTTAAAATGGAAACAGGCTTACAGTATGAAGTTTTGCTCGAAGGAAAAGGCGAAGAATGTAAAAAAGGCGATCTTGTCAGAGTTCACTATACTGGCTGGTTGCTGGATGGTACAAAATTTGATAGCTCTGTAGATAGACGTCAAGCATTTGATTTCAAATTGGGTGCGGGCATGGTTATCAAAGGTTGGGATCAAGGTGTTGCTGGCATGAAGATAGGGGAGAAACGAATGCTAACTATCCCCTCAGATTTGGCATATGGAGACAGAGGCGCAGCAGGCGTAATTCCTCCAAAAGCGACTTTGAAGTTCGAAGTCGAACTTTTAGAAATTAATCCAAAGAAATAAAAAATAAATAGGAGACATTATGAAAAATAATCCTTTTTTTGAAAATTGGGATACCCCTTTTGAATCTATTCCTTTTCATTTATTCAAAAAAGAACATTATGTACCAGCAATTGACAAGGGTTTAGAAAACGCACGTAAAAACCTAAATGTGTTAAAAGAAAACAAAGAAATACCAACTTTTGACAACACAATAATGCTTTTGGAAACAGGCGAAGAGAATTTAGGTGTAATTACAAGCGTATTCTTTAATTTACTTTCTGCTGAATCTGATGACGAATTTAAGCAGATGGCAAATGAGATATCTCCAAAACTTGCAGCATTATCATCTGAAATATTCTTAGATGATGTGATTTTCCAAAAAGTAAAACATGTCTATGAAAATCAAGATGGACTTAATGCAGAACAAAAGAGACTTGTGGAAGTCTATTACAAGCGTTTTATCAGAAATGGTGCTTTGCTTGACCCAGAAAAGAAAAAGAAGCTTGAAAAAATTGATCAAGAAATGTCTGTTTTGTCACCAAATTATTCAAGAAATGTGTTAAATTCAACAAACTCTTTTATCCATTTTGTTGACACTATTGAAGAACTCGATGGCATGCCAGAAACAGCAAAACAAGCAGCAAAAGAGCTTGCAAAGCATAGAGGTAATCCCGATAAATGGGCTTTTAATCTGCAAGCACCCTCGATTATACCTGTGATGAGTTATGCAAAAAATAGAGAGCTTAGAAAGACTATCTCACTCGCATCAGGAAAAAGAGCATTTAATGATGAATTTGATAACCAAGAAATTGTCAAAAAAATAGTCGCTCTAAAACAAGAAAGAGCTGAACTATTGGGCTATAAAACACATGCTGACTACACATTACAAGAGAGAATGGCAGAAAGCGTAGAAACTGTAAACAAGTTCTTAAATGATATTTACGAAGTGTCTTATCCAAAAGCAAAAGAAGAAGTTGAAGAACTAAAAGCCTTAGCTAAACGTATAGATGGTATCGATGATTTTATGGGCTGGGACTCATCATATTACTCAGAAATACTTAAAAAAGAAAAATATGATTTTAACGAAGAAGAACTAAAACCATATTTCAAAATGGAAAATTGCATTGATGGTATCTTCAAAGTTGCTGGCAAATTATACGGTTTAAGATTTGTTCAAAATAACGATATACCAGTTTATCACAAAGACGTTACTGTGTATGAAGTGCGAGAAAACGAAGATGATTTTGTCGGTTTACTATATCTTGACTTATTCCCACGAGAAACAAAAAGAGATGGTGCATGGATGACCAGCTATCGTACTCAAGGGCTTTTCAAAGGCAAGATTGTAAGACCTTTTATCTCAATTGTTGCAAACTTGACCCCATCAACATCAGATACACCTTCTTTATTAAATCTAAGAGAAGTTGAAACTCTATTCCACGAATTTGGTCACGCATTACACGGCTTACTATCAGACTGCACATACCCTTCATTAGCAAGCCCAAGTGTTTATTGGGACTTTGTTGAGCTGCCAAGCCAGATCATGGAAAACTGGGTTAAAGAAGAAGAAACTTTAAAACTTTTTGCATATCACTATAAAACTGGTGAACTTATTCCAAAAGAATTGGTAGATAAAGTAAGAAGAGCTGAAAAGTTTAATAAAGCGACCTTTAACATCAGACAACTCAATTTTGGAATGCTTGACATGGCATGGTACTCTCAAGACAATAGAGACGTTGAAAACGTAAAAGAATTCGAAGACAAAGCAATAGAAAAGCTTAGATTGCTGCCAAAAGTTGAAACCAGCTGTATCTCCACAAGCCTTTCACATATCTTTGCTGGCGGCTATTCTGCAGGATATTATTCTTATAAATGGGCTGAAGTGCTTGATGCTGATGCTTTTGAAAAGTTCTTAGAAGATGGAATTTTCAATCAAGAAACTGCAAAATCATTTAGAGAAAATATCTTATCAAGAGGTAATACAGAGCATCCAATGGACTTATATGTTCGTTTCCGTGGTCGTAAACCCGATGCTTCTGCTTCTTTAAAAAGAGACGGATTAATCTAAAAACTATATACAGTTGCTCATTTGAAAAAGTGGGCAACTGATTATTTATCAAGGGACAAAATGATTACAAGTTACTATAACCGCTTCAAAGAAAAGTATTATCAAAACAGGGGACAACGTTTCTTATCGCAAGGTCTAAATCAAAAAGCATATAACTGTTTTGAAAAAGCCATTTTACTAAACAATGACTATATCAATCAATTCAATATGGGCTTAGTGCTCACCTCGATGAACAAGCACCAAGATGCCTTAGCTTATCTTGAAAAAGTATATGAATTATTTCCTGAAAACGAAGTGATACTTACCACAATTGGCGAGACCTATACAATATTAAGACAATGGGATAAAGCAATTGAATGCTACAAAAAGCTTCATGAAAATCACACCGATTTCTCCTTGTACAAAAATAATTATCAACGTCTTTTAGACCCAGATTTGCGAGAAAAATATGTGCAATCACGTGAATTCTTCTTCAAAGGCTTGCTATTACAAGATCAAAAATTAATAAATGAAGCATTGGAAGCATTTCAACAAGCAATTGCATTAGATTCAAACAACGCAATGCTATACAATACAATCGGTATTGCAATGATGATAGCAAAAAAAGATAAAAAAGACATAGAGTATTATTTCGAAAAAGCGGTATCTTTATCTCCACAAAATGAGGGATTCAAAAGAAATCTTGCAAGAATTAAGATGAAGAAATAATCATGAAAAAAGCTTTTGTCATAAGCCAATTCATCATACTCTTTGCAATTATTCTTATGTTCAACCCATTGACCAATATCTTTTTAACAAATTACTACGCAAATAAATACTCTCTTGATAAAAAGTATTTCTATCGTCAAATCAAAGCTGAAAGCTCTTTCAGATGTTTTGCTTACTCATCAGCAAAGGCAATAGGACCAGGTCAAATCACCTACAAAACAGCAAAGTACATGGATAATTCTATCCAGAAGTGGCAGCTGTGGCTACCTTGGCTTAATATCGACCTCTCAGCAAAATACACGCAATACTTACTAAAAAAATATCAAAACAACTATAGTCTCGCTCTTGCTGCGTACAATTGGGGCGAGACAAACGTCGATGACAAAATCAGATATCATCAAATTACCATTATTACAAATCTAAACTATGCTTTTCTGTTTAAAAATATTGGAGAAACTGATGCCTTTCTTAAAAAAATATTAGGATAAACTGTGGCTGACGAAACAGAAAAAACTGAACAACCCACGAGTAAACGACTCAGTGATGCCAGAAAAAAAGGAGATGTTGCTCGTTCAAGCGAGATTGATACAGCTATCTATCTCCTTATGTTGCTTCTTATTCTGAAGGTCGGCGGTCCTTATATTCTGCATGTTTTAAAAGAATTATTTATTCAATCCTTTACAAACCTAAACAAGAGACTTGACAATGTTTCCACACAGACGATTGCCATCAAATACATGCTTTATTATTGGCTTATTATCGGTCCTATCGGTTTGGCTCTGATGATTAGCGGCACCATTGCTTCTATTGTGCAAGTCGGCTGGTTGGTCACAACTGATAAGCTGAAATGGAATTTTGATATTTTTAAAATGGATGGTTTAAAACAAGTTTTCTCTGCTGAAGGGTTCAAAAAATTAGCAAAAGGTTTGGTAAAACTCGGCGTTCTTACTCTAATTATTTGGCTTGTTATCCGTAAAGAAATAGAGCATTTTATGGGGCTCTCCTTCTTGGATATCAATCAAATTTTCACCTATATGTTGAAAATACTCGTTAAGATAATCATCTATTTGCTAATCTTTTACATATTTTTTGCAGTGATAGATTATGTCTGGAGCAAATTTCTGTTTATGAAAAAACTCAAGATGACAAAGTCAGAAGTAAAAGATGAGTTCAAACAAATGGAAGGTGATCCTCAAGTAAAGCAAAAAATATTGAGATTAATGATGGAGGAATCTATCAAAAGGATGATGGGCGATGTGCCACAAGCTGACGTTGTGATTACAAATCCTACTCATTTGGCAATAGCTATCAAATACGATCCAGAAATATCAGATGCACCTATTGTTCTTGCAAAAGGTAAACGATTGATTGCCGAACGTATCAAAGACATTGCCAAAGAGAATGATATTCCTATTGTCGAAGATAAGCCTCTTGCAAGGCTGCTTTACAAACACTCAGATATTGGTAAGCCTATAGACGTCCAATTCTATGCTGCCGTTGCTGAAATCCTCGCTGC
>JAJBBH010000118.1 GCA_020532185.1 Candidatus Cloacimonadota bacterium
AACATCTTAAACCTCCTTTTACTTATTTTTGTAAATAATAATTATTTAAAAAATAGTTGTCAATTCTTTTTTCGATTGTCAAGAAAATAATTTATATTTGTATTTAAAAGTGGGTGGTTTGATTGGTAAGAGAGGTGGGTGATATCGAAATGCGGTGGACTCTGATATACATAACAAAAAAAGGGACCACTTGGTCCCTTTTTTATATGCCATTTGCTTTATTTTTCAGGGTATAGAACAAATCTTAATCTGTCCTTTTCGTAATTGAGATATTTTCTTGCAGCTTTTCTTACATCTTTATCTTTTACTGCGTTGATGTAATCCATATTGTTGATGAAGTGTTTTGGGTCAGTATTAGTTTGGTAACAGTTCTTCAGGTTATTAATCCAATAGTTATTTCTTTTTATACTGGTACTTAAACTTTGTACCATAGTTTGTTGTGATATAACCATGTATTTTTCTTCAGGAAGATTAGTTTTCATTAAGTCAATTTCATGATAAATAGCCTCGATTAGCTCATCCACTCGCTCAGGAGAACAGCCAAGTACTATGTGTATTGTTAGTTCGCCTTTTGGGTACCTGCGTTCTTCTGGATACGCATAAATATAGTAAACCCCACTCATTTCTTCTCTGATATTCTCTCTTAATTTTTCATTTAAAATGAGATTCATAGTCAAAATATTGTTCCAGTTTTGAGCAGAGTAAGAAAAATTATTTGTGAGAGATATTTTAACTTTTGACTTTTCTTCGATACCCGAGCGTATGTCATATTCATGTATGCCTTTGATATAGTCGAGCTTTAGATTAACTTTCTTTTCTTTTCTGTTGATTGATGGCAGGCTGGCAATATACTTTTCTGATAAATCTTCAATCTGTTTTTCATCAATTGAGCCGACAAAGAAGAAAGTGAATTTAGATGCATCGGCAAATCGATCATTATATATTTCTATTATTTTATCCAAATCTAAAGTCTTGATATTATCGGCTGTTGGGATAATTACACGAGGGTGATTGCCATATGAATATACTTCAACTGAGTCATCGAATACAGCTTCAGGGTTGAGCATTCTGTTTTGTAAAAAGCCTTCATATTGAGAGATTAATGCGTTTAGAGCTATTTCATCTCTGCGTACTTGAGTGAAATAAGCATGTATTAACTGCATAAATAGTTCGATATCTTCTGGGCTTGATGAACCTGTTAGACCTTCGTAATAATTTCTCATATAAGGAGATATTCTGACGTTTTTGCCTGTGAGAAACTTAGATAGTGCATTGCGGTCAAAAGCACCTATTCCTGAACTTGTAATGTAATCACAAGCATATTGTGCATTAAAGAGATCATGATCGCTAACTTGAGAAAGACCGCCTGGGCTAAATGAGTCAAAAAGTATTTCGTCATTTTTAAAATCTGTCTTTTTATAAATTACTTTTGCACCATTAGACAGATATAATTCATATAAGTCTGTAGTTTTATTATATTTTTTTGATATAATTGTTCCTGGCTCAATAACGTCTTTTAAAAGAGGTTCATCAATGAAATTGTCATGATATGGTTCTAATTCCATATTGTTAGCCATGTCCAGCAGAGCTAATAATTCGTCCTTATTTGGGGAAATAATGCCTGCTTTTTTTGGGTGTGATGCTGTAATAACTCTGTTTTCCTCTTTAGAATATTCTTTTATTAGTTGATTCACATCTTCTAAGCTTATTTGATTTAATAGTTCTGCAGTTAATTCATAATTTTGATCAGCATCGAGTAGAGGATTATTGTTTAAATAATGGCTAACTAATTGCCAAATAAGGCGTCCAGATTCCTGTTTATCTTTTTCTTTTACTTGTTTATCCGCACTTCTTAAGACGCTGGTTTTT
Organism: Candidatus Cloacimonadota bacterium; assembly: GCA_020532185.1. GTDB lineage: Bacteria > Cloacimonadota > Cloacimonadia > Cloacimonadales > WRIO01 > JAGOCT01. Next base: position 1,870 of record JAJBBH010000118.1, read on the forward strand.
GCTCTATCAAGCTCAGATTGTGTAAAGCCAAATCTGTCTATACGTTCTTTTTCAATAGCGATTGCTTCGAAGCCTTCGAGTATTTGATTGTCTTTAACGCCTGCAGTAATCATGAGCATGTTTTTGGAACGTACCATTGGGTATTTGAAAGTGTATGCGTACAAATATGGTGCATTTTCTTTTGTAGTAAGCTCTTGGAGCCTGCTATTAAACATTGAATAGAAAAGACTGTTGATAATATTTCTTTTAAAGTCTTGCACTGTTTCAGTTGTTTCAGGTGCAGATTTTATTAATAAACTGACAGATGAGTTGCTCAATTCCTTATCGCTTGCTATCGACACGAGAGTTTCTTCGTGATCTGGCAAGTCTTCTATGACTCTTGGGCGAGCATTTTCTCTTGCAGGAATAGAAGAGAAGTATTCAATAATATAAGATTCGACTTCATCAATGTCTATGTCTCCAACGACAGCAACTGCTTGCAAATCGGGGCGATACCAATCATTATAGAATCTTTTTATTGCATCTGGTTTAAATGTGCTAATTATTTCATAGGTGCCTATAGGCGACCTTTGTGCATATTTTGAGTCTTTTAAAATAACTTCGTTTTGTTTGTTTCTGATTCGTTCATCAGCACCGCGTCCACCACGCCATTCCTCAATAATTACACCGCGTTCTTTTTCTATTTCACTATTCTCGAATGCGACTTTGTCAGCCCATTCACTTAAGATAAAAATAGATTTTTTGAGCTGCTCTTTGTCATTTGTAGCAGATTTTAGCATATAGACAGTCTCGTCAAAGCTTGTATAAGCGTTTAAGCCACCAGCAAAACCAAGTCCTAAAGATGCTAAGTAATCTGTCATTTCAGATTTTGCAAAGTTTTCAGTGCCATTAAATGCCATATGCTCAGTGAAATGTGCTAAGCCGGCTTGGTCGTCATCTTCCAAAATTGATCCAGCATTGACTATTAGTCTCATTTCTGCTCGATTTTCTGGCATACTGTTCTGTTTTAGATAGTATGTAAGCCCATTATCAAGCTTGCCAATCTTTACAGATGGGTCAATAGGTAGTGGCTCATTTAAGTTAATTGCTGTAAGACAGACTATTAAAGCAAATAAGTTTATGATAAGCAATAATTTCTTCATAGAAATTCCTCCAATATACTATTTTTATTAATTATATTAAATATGCAATTTTAAGACCAAAGGCAAAATCAAAGCAAGCTTAGCGGTAATAATTAACATACATAAAAAGAATTTGCTTAGATTTGTTAAAAATAAAAACACCTTCAAATCCGCTCTGAGAGGCTATTTCTAAAATGAATGAAATTTAGTTTTGCAATACCCCCATTTTGTCCTGCGTATTATAGTAGAGGGGCATGTTTTTTAAAGATGCTCTGTTAATGTTTTTATCATTCTCTCATGATGTGAGCCTTGCCAATAAAATTGATTGCAGCGGGGGCAAATCTTAAGGTTAATTGGGTTTTCTGGCATGAAATCAGGCTTGATTGATGGTATCTCTGCAGGTAATAGTTGAGTATTACAGATTGTGCATCTGGAATAAATCAAATCTTCGTTATATTGTATCACCTGACTTATTTCTTTCAGTTGTTTTGTTTTATCAATTTCTTTTAATACCAAATGTGGTAATTTTCTAAGGTTTGCACTGAGTCGAGTATTTCGTGTTAAAAATAATCTATTCTCTTTTAAGCATAAGCTAATAATTGCCCCTTCGCTTAAGTGTTGAGCAGACTTGCAGTCGATTCCTGCAAAGCGTAAAAGCTTGCACAGACGCCCAAGATGAGCGTCTATCAAAAGCTTATTATAAGTCTTATTTACGTGAGCCACGAAGAATTATAAGTCTTATGAGCTGCATTAAAGCCATTAGTGTCGATGCTACATATGTCATAGCAGCGGCACTTAACATGTTTTTACAGCCTTGAATTTCTCCAGAATCAGTTACGATGCCAAGCTCTCTAATTTGCTTTATTGCTCGTGAAGAAGCGTTGAATTCGACAGGCAATGTAACTAAATGGAACGCCAGTGCAGCAGCAAAAAGAACAATGCCAATGTCCATCAAAAGCGGAAAAGAGAAAATCAGCCCTATGATAAATAACGGGAATGCCATAGTTGAACCAAGATTGGCAGCAGGTAAAATTTGACTTCTAAGCACAACAGGATAATAGCCTCTTGCATGTTGGATAGCGTGCCCAACTTCGTGTGCTGCAACACTTATCGATGCTACTGATGAGCCATAAAAGATAGGCTCAGATAAATGTACTTCTTTTGTTGATGGGTTATAATGGTCTGTAAGCTCGCCTTTTTCTGGTAAAACTTGTACGTCGAAGATACCATTTGATTTTAATATTTGCTCGGCTACTTCTGCCCCTGTAAGACCGCTTACTGATCTGATTTTAGAGTATTTAGAAAAGTTTGACCTGACTTTTGATTGAGCCCAAAAAGCTAATATTAAGACAGGTATGATTAGTATCATAGTATTGTCAAAAAAAAACATTTGTTACTCCTTTGTTTGTAATAATATGTGTATTAATAATATATTCTTTTTTAAGATTTAAGCAAACTAATTTGTCAATTTGTGAAGCATTCTTTTGTAAACTTCTAATCCAATATCGATTGATTTTTCGTCAGGTAAAAAATATGCTGAGTGGAGATTTTCTGAGCAATCAGTGCCAAGCCAAAAGAGTAAACTCGGATATAGAGTGCTGAAAAAACCAAAGTCTTCGCCAGTTAATGAGGCTTGTGTTTCTTGGTACTTTATTTTCTCATCACAAATGCTTTTAAGTATTTCATTTAATTCGTGGTTATTGATAACAGGGTCATAAGTATTTGGAAACTCGACATCAATGACTAAGTCGTGTATGTGTGCAATGTGCTTTGCAGTGTTTTTGATTAAATCGTTCATCTTCGTCCAATTTTCTTTAGTAAGTGTTCTGCAAGTGCCTTTCATTGTGCAATCTTCAGCGAGTGCATTTCTCATTGTGCCGCCTTTTATCCAGCCAACATGGAATGTTACAGCGTCAAGAGGGTGAAAATGCTTTGTGACTGCTTGATTAATTGATTGATATAATTGTGTGGCTGCCAGAATAGCGTCTTTCCCATTTTGAGGTAATGCAACATGAGAAGACTTGCCTTTGACAAAGATATCAAACTCTTGTGGGATACCAAAAATAATATTGGACTTGGAGGCAATAGTACCTGTTGGAAAAGCCCCAGAAACATGCAGAGCAAAAGCATATTTGATGTTAAAGTTATTGAAGATACCTGTGTTAATGATAGCTTTTGCACCACCTTCACCTTCTTCTGCAGGCTGAAATAAAAACAAGATATTTTGTTTAATATTCTCTTGTAAAATCCACTGTATAAGACCAATGAGGATTGTCATGTGTATATCGTGACCACATGCGTGCATGATGCCGTGATGCTGAGAGATAAAGCTGCAATCCGTCTTTTCTTCTATAGGCAAAGCATCCATGTCAGCACGGAATAGAAAGTAATCTCCATCATTTACAGTATATTCAAAAAGAATACCAGTGGTGTTGAATGTATGTGTTTTTAGATTGGGATTGCCTTGAAATAACGATAGAATAAGCTCTTGTGTTTTGTGCTCTTGAAAAGCGAGCTCTGGCATTTTGTGTAACTGTTTTCTAATATCGTATAGGTTCATTTTTACCTCCTTTTTGTGCTTTTAGAACTGTATTTCGACCCAGATATCTAATCTAAATATTGAGATGCTCTCTTGTCTTCTATGATCTTTACTAATATCATAAGTGCCAGTGAGACCGCCTTTCACATTTTGATGGAAATTATAGCTTGCTCTTGGTATAATAGAAATCTTTGAAGTATCTTTGTCAGTTTGTTTGCTATCACGACCTGTTGTAGTAGCAAATTCAGTTTCATATTTTATACCCAGTTCTGAATCCATTTGATTTTTAAGCACTAATTTTGAGCCAATAAAAGGTATTTTAAAGCCATTTTCAGCCGTGAATGAATATGAAACAGAGCTTGAAATTGTGTTTTTTCTGCTGTTTTTTAAAACATTATATGTGGATTGATTACTAATGTTTTTTGTTGTATTAAAGCCGTATGAAATACTGCTCGAGATATTGTTTACCCAATTGCCTGTAAAGCCCAATAAAGGCTGGAACGCTGTGGTATAAATTTCAGTATTTGGCTTATCCCAATTAATGTCGCCTGAGAGCTTCTCTTGAATAATAAAGCCAGTATTTAGTCTGGAGCTATTTAGGTATTTTTGAGCACCTATCAGCGATTCGAAATTAGTCAATGTGAGCCTTATATCGGGCCAAGTAGTCGTGATCATCTGATTGCTTGCTGACGCATAGCGCTTGTTTATTGTTGTGGAGTATCTAAAGTCAGAGCTGAGATTTCTAAATAGAGGAAAGCCAGATGACACATCAAAACTGTTATCATAGTTCTTTTGTTTTATTTCATTATCATCAAGTGTAGGCAAGCCAATTTGATATCCGAAACCAGGAATTTCTAATCTGTTTTCATAGATTGTACCATATCCATTTTCATAAGAAATATTGAAGTTTTGCAAACGGGCTATGATGCCAATGAAATCTGCAAATAGGTTTCTTATTGAAATAGGTTCTTTATCTTCAATAGGCAAGTCTTTGCCAGGCTTTTCTTTCTTTTGTTTCTCATCTATTTTACCATCTTTTTTAAGTTTATCGATTTCTTCAAGTTTTTTTCTTTCATCGTCAGTCATCTTTTCTTTTTCAGCGAGCTTTTTTCTTTCATCGTCAGTCATCTTTTCCATTTCAGCGAGCTTTTTTAGATCTTCATCTTTTAATCTATCTTTATCTATATCAGGCTTTTTTTCATCGAATATATTGTCAAAGCCTTTCATGTCGAGGTCTTCCTTGCTATCAAAGTTATAGTCAGCATCACTAAATCCTTGTCCGCTTTCGCGAATATTGGCTTCATATTGTTTTGTTGGGTCTTTGGAAATCAGATTTGCCAATGAAGATAATAAGTTACTGTTTTTTAATGTAGTCTGAACTTTAATGGTTCTATTTACATTGCCATCATACTTAAAAATTATTTCTTCAATATTGTCACTGTTTTGCTGTTTATATTGCTTTCGATTTTGTTTATATTGCACTTGAGTATTTACATTTATATCAAACACTTTTTGAGTATAGGTGGGATTAAAAGTGGATTGGAAGTTTTGTGTTCTTTCTGTTTCTTGACCAACATTATAATCATAAAACATGCTTCTTTGCATCAAGTCTCTTTTTGTAATTAGTTTCCAATCAAGATTCAAGTCACTAAAAATATCATATTTTACTTCATTGGTTGTTTCAATCTGCTTTATGTCAATAGTTTGAGGTCTTACTTTCCAGCCAGTTGAGTCAGCCGTTTTATAAAAGTCCCATCTTTCTGGTTGTTCGCTTCTGATCACAAAATCATTGTTAAAGTATTTTGGGAAATAGTAAAATTGATAGTTTTTAAATAGATTTAGCTTTGTCTTGTCTTTTGGTAAATCAAGTTTATAATTTGCTTGTCCTCTCCATGATACAACAGTATCGGCACGTGTTGAGGTCAAGGTACTGGTTTGCTTTAGATTGGCAGCAAGATTCACATTTTTAACAGTATAAGCTAATATTTTATTGCTCGGTGTCTTTGATAAGTTGAATGTCAAATCGACAGACTCAGTTTCAGATAAATTCTTTTCTCTTTCTTTTTCTTCATCGTTTAAGTTGGATCGAAGCATATCAGAGTTTGCTTTATAACGCGGAATACCAACACTGTTAGTTTTCAAAAAGCTTAGAGGAAGGTTCAGTCCCCAAGTAATTGGGAAAAACTTGTCTAAAGCATATCGATTTGAGATACTAAGCGAGGTTTTATCTTCTAAAGAAGCACCCATCGAGCCAGAACGCGAGGTGCTTGTGTAAAAGTCAGAAGTTTTCCATTCATAATCAATTTTAAGATTTACAAAGTCCGCAAACTTTGTATCAACAGTGGCTCGTGCGGCAAAGCCAACATTTTGGTTCGGGTCTGACACTCTTATTTCGTTAAAGTACACAGAGCCATTAAATGGCTTTTCATTGTTTGGGACATGTATACCAACTGCTATTTCTCTAATATTGCTGAGTGTCGCTTGCCTTATTTTTCTATAAATGATATCATTTGCTACAAACAAAGTATCTTCAAGCTCACTTAGGTTTTTGAGATAGGTTAAGTCTTTGAAGGTAAAGCCAATATCTGTCCATAGGTTTTCTTGCATTTTATTGTGCCAACTATTGACTTTTACTTTTTTACTAATCTCATAATAGTTCAAGCTATCAGCTCCCAAACGAAAGACAACCGTCAACGAGTCGCTATTAAATGCATGTTCTAAGCTTCTTTCTGGGTAAACCCAGTATTTAATCTTATTATAGTTTAATAGGTTATATTGTTCTCTAAACCTTTGTCGTGCAAGAATTAGATGACCAGCTTGTGCATTTGTATAGTTTAAACGTAAAGCTTGTTCAAATGATATTTCTCCATCAGTACCCTTTTCAGTTGAATGAGGGGGTGCAATATAATGACTATTCTTCTGGTTATCTGATGTTTCTATAGCAAAGAATTCACTATTTTGATTAATCTCGTTGTCAGAAACAATTTGATCGGTTAAGCCAAGTTCCTCACGTGTCCTAATAGAATACTGAGACCATTTATTGCCGATGATATCGAGGTTTACAAAGTTGAGTTTTACCATATTTTCAGTTTCAACCCAAACTCTCACATAGCTAATCTTTTTTAAGTCAGCTTCACTTGTAGCATTGGAGTGCTTTGTTGAAAAAGGGTTATTTTTCAAAGGTATTCTATAGAGATACCAGCCGTTATGTTGATTTTGAAAGAAAGTAGTGGTGGTGTCTTTTAAAGTGACAGTATAGCGATAAAACCGCTCCAATGTATCAAGACTGCCATTGCCATTTAAATCTTCAGTATCAAGCCTACCATTACCCTCAGTTCCATTTATCCATGGGAATTCTCCATTGACCTCTGTTGCACTAAACTGGTCATTTGGGTCAGAACCAGGATTAATTTGACCACTATTGTTTTTACGTGGAATACCATCCAAGCCAATATCTTCCATGTATTCAAGCTGTCCATTAGCGTCACCACCGTTTTTCCCATCTTCAGTATTCAGTACTCCTTTTCCTCCAAAATCAGTATAAAAGTCTTCTGATACATCACCTAAATCAAAGTGTAATTTTGGAGGAGTATGATATGATGCCAAAGAGTCAACTCGCACCAGTATTTCTATATATTCTTTTTCTGAAAAGTCGACTTGGTTACCCACATATTTCATCAAACCACCCCAGAATGAGCTGTTTACACCTGGACTTCCTATTGCAGGGGGCAAGACTTTTAATGACAATACACTAACCTTTTCATTACCTTCTTTTGTTGATAAGGTGCTTGGATGATAGACTTCTCTTGCGTATATATTGTTTGGATTAAACCAGTTTACCCTGCCTTTTATCATATTTGATCTATATGGCTCACTGGCAGGAGACCAGGTTACACGGCCTGTACCGAGCGGGTAGCTCTCTAATATCGATTCCATATCATCAAGCCATGCTTCATGCCTGTGGCTGGAAGATGAGCTGTTGTATATACGCGGTACATTCATAGCTACTTCACCAGATAAAGAAAAATTAGAGGGGGTATTTGTTTTTATCAATGGTAAGACATCTACCATTTTTGTCATAAATTCAGGCTGAAACTTAAGTTCTCCGTCAATATCTGCAAGAATCAGGCTCCTACTTTCGTTTCCAATCTTTGGCTTTTTATCAGATACTTTTTCTGATTGATAAATAAAAGTACCTCCAAGCTTTGCATTATCAGATACTTTCCAGTCAGCACGTAATCCTAAAAGAGTTTTTGATTCAATAGCAAATAGTGGCTTATTTTCATAGTCAATAGATATGTTTGCATCAGGGTTTTTGGCTTCAGGAGTTAAAAAAGTAACCATCCCAAAATCATAATCGACCAGATAGTCAATGTTCTCTTTCATCTCTTTGCCGTTGACTTTAACCTTTACGCTTCCTGGAAATATCATCATGCCTAAGTTGATAGTTTCTCTACCGACTTTTCCCTTTACAAAAATATAGTGATCATAGTATTCGTCGCTATAGATTTGTTCGGGTTCTTGCTCATAGATATATGAATCGTTCAAAGCTCTGAAAGGCTCTATAAAAGGAAATATAATATATCCAGTTGATAGGTTTATAGTTGCATCCTCACCATTTACCACACCATTTCCGTCACTATCCAATCTTAAGAAGTCATTAAAAGTTGCATAACCGTTGTGTGATATTGAGTCTGGCACGGTCAATATACGTTCTCTTGTCGCTGACTCAGTATAAACTTCAAGTAAAAATCCATCGCTTTTAATATTTGTCATATTCAAAGAATACATATTGCGGCATTGATAAACCCAAGTAAAATCATTAACACTCTGATTTTTAACTTTAAGGGCTTTTAAATGTATAATATCTTGAGTTGTTTGACCAACTAATACATTGTCTTTTCTCATATAAGACACACCAATTGTATAACGCCTATCGACAGTTCGCATAATTGTTAATATACCAGTATCATAGTCGAATGTATAGTCTGTGCCCTCGAGTAATAGTTCGAAATGCTTTATATCAGGCAAGACATTAGATTGCTCATCGAGCAATTGTCCTTCGACAGCGATATTTTCATTATTACTTGCATCATCGTCATCAAGAAATACTTGCAATGTTCCTTCTTTTGGCAGCAAATTTGGTGATGCAATATACCATGCACCATTATCAGTTTTTATTGCATTATTTACCCAATTTGGTGGGCAATTATCGCTATCCGTATAGATAGAGTACAAAGAGCGTGGGTTGGCTATATAATAGTGAGTTCTGGGCACATAGTTTTTTATTTGAATAATAGTTGAGTCTGCTTGAGACGAGCCTTGATAGGTCTTAGAGTTCTTTTGCGATTCCTCTTTACTTGCCACTGCTGTGATATCTAAACTACCTATTTTTAGTAAAGATTTCACGCCAAACAATCCTTGTGAAGAGGCTGATAACGATATATAGCGAGATCCTGTTAAAGAAAGCGAGGTATTTCCTGCATCGATTCTTTGCACAATCTCGTCTTCATCTCCTTCATATGCAATTTTTACGTTATTTGGGTCTAAAAGTCCAGTTTCTTGATTAGAATTATATTTTATATCTACCTTTATTTTCTCGCCAATTGAGCCATTTAGGGTGAGGTTCAAGTCTTGTTGCATTGATAAATTAAAGCTTTGATTTGAGCCACCTTCAATCACTGCTTTCGTGTTTCTTTTTGTTTGTGAACCACTGATAGTAAGCTTTTGGGTGCCACTTAAGTTTAACCTTCCAGCATTGCTGCCCATAATTTTTCTGATTGTACGAGGCATAGCCATAGGGGGCAACTTTATCACAATTTCAGGTATTAATCCTTGTTTTACAGTTTTATTTAATGGATCAAATATCTGTTTTTTTGTTTTGTCAAATTCACTTGCAAATGCTGCTTCAAAACTGTTACTAAGATAGTCTTTCCAGCTTAAATAAAATGGTCCAGCAAGCACAAGCTGACCAGATTTTACTATCATTTCTACATATTCATTTTTATGGTCAATTTTATATTCTACTTTTTGATTATAAGCACCCAAATTATATTTGCTTGCTATACTGACAGATAAACCTTTTGGTGTCCTATAATATTCAGGCTTGTTTTGCACAATTGGTGTGTGGTTTGGTAAATAAAAATTTGTATTATAGAAGTTAGCAAATAGCACGTTGATAAAAAGCAAACAGGCTATCAGAAAACTAAGCTTTAATTTCATATAGGAAAGAATCCTCTTTAAATTACAGTAAAGCAATTAGGTTCAAAGCGTCAATTGTTAAATTAATATCCATTATATCAATGCTTTGCGTTAATTGATTAAGCAAAGATGCCAGACCTCCTGTTGCAATTACTTTTATATCTTTCAGGTTATCATATTCCTTTTTGATTCTGCTGACAAAACCATCAACTATAAAAACATGCCCATAGACAAGTCCTGATAATAATGCATCTTGAGTATTATTACCAAGTAACATTTTTGGTGTTTCAAGCTTCACATCAAATAGCTGAGAAGCTTGTTTGAAAAGGCTTGTTGCACTTGATTTCATTCCAGGTAGTATCGATACGCCTAAATAGCTGCCATTTTTGTCCACTAATTGGATAGTAGTTGCTGTTCCTATATCGATAACAATGCAGTTTGATTGGTATTTTTTCCATACACCATAAGCATTTGCAACAAGATCTGCACCTATAAAGCTTGGATCATCTGTAAAGTATGTAATTCCAAGAGGAGTAAGCCCATCTATAAACTTATAGGGGCATGTAAAATATTGGAAAAAAACTTGTTCAAAAGTTCGTGTTAAAGTTGGCACAACTGAGCATGCAACTATTTTACTAACATCTTTTAAGCTAATACCAAGTTCATTGGCAAAGCCAAAAATTAAAGAGTTGAATTCATCAGCCGTCTTCTTACGGTCAGAGTCAAATCTAAAGGTATGTTTAAGTGTTTTACCCTCATAAAAACCAGCCACAATATTTGTATTGCCGATATCAAAAACTAAATTATATTTCATCTCATTCCCTTAATAATACTATTCTTTACATATTAACTAACAAAGACTCATAATATTACAGTATTCATTAGAATACGATAATTTAAGAGCTTAAATAAAAGTCAAGCTTTTTCAAATAAATATTATAAAAAAGCTATCTTAGTCAAGTGTTTATCGATAGACAACACGGTTTTGAAGACATTCATGCTTTTTCCGTTAGTTTAGTAAAAAACTATTTGACAAAATAGTGCTTTTATTTTACTATAAATTAAAATAATATAATAATAAGGAGGGATAAATGGCTTTTATAGGAAAACCTTTCCCAAAAGAAATTCGAAAGACTGCTGTATATGATATTGAAGAATGGTATCAAAAGCTATTAAGCGAAAAGCTTGAACGTCCATATCAAGCTATCCAAAGAAGTAATTTTGGTCAATATGATATGGCGGTACACTATTTGACATCTGTATTAGAAGAAGCAAAAGCAATAGATAAAGTTTCTCTTTTTAATATAGATCATATGGCACAAATACAGTTTACAGGCAAAGATGCGTGTGCTCTTTTGGATCGTGTATTACCTGGCAATATCGAAAGCATGACAGTTGGGCAGTGTAAGTATACTCTTTTGCTCAATGAAAATGGCACTGTTCGTGATGACATGATTATCATGAAAGCAGGCGACGACAAGTTTATCTTAGTAATAAATGCAGGTCATGATATCACAGGCAAAGGTATTGTTAATGGTGAAGAAATAGAATTTCTATCTGATGCAGACTTTATTCTTAAATATAAAAAAGATGGGGAAGACGTCTCAGTTACTGATTTGTCAGATGAATTTGTAAAGATTGATGTTCAAGGACCACTTTCAATGAAAGTCATAAGGGAAGTCTTTGGCGATACAGCTTTAAAGAATCGTAAAAACCCAGATAAATGGATGAGCTTTTTCTCTTTTAACGAAATAGAGATAGACGGGCATGTCTTCTATTTTAGTCGCACTGGCTATACTAATCGCTGGGGATGGGAGATCTATATTCCAGCTGCTGTTGCAACTGATTATTTTAAGAAATTAATACACAGTGTACTCGAAAAAGGTGGCTTTCTTGTTGGCTTGGGTGGTCGTGATGAAAATCGTCTTTCAGCTGGTAACACAGGTTTGCCATTAATGGGTAATGAATACGATGGTGCTCATACACCAACCAATGCACCTCTTTTTGATGCAGCTGTTGATATGACAAAAGATAACTTTGTTGGCAAAGAGGCTCTGCTTAAAGATATAGAAAACAAGCTTGATAAAAAGTTAGTAATTATTATATCTGAAGGAAATGCTGTCGGAAAAGCTGTTTACAATGATGGCAAAAGACTTGGCACAATAACCTCATCAATAATATCACCTAATGTGTCACAAGATAAACGTGAATATACAGGTACTCAACGTAAAAACGTCTTGGCAGAGAATGGTACAGCGGCTATTGGCATGGCTTGGCTTTACAATAACCCATTTGAAAAAGATGAAAAAGGAAATGATATTATAGAAAAAGATGGACAAGCTATACGCATTAAAGTAGAGCTTTTTAAAGAAGTTGATGGACAGCCTTCTGGACGCCCAACACTTGGATTTATTAGCGGTGATGGAGTCTGCATTGCAACATCTGCAAAGGCTCTCAAAAACATACAAGACTTATAAACTGGAGTTAAAATATGAATAAAAACCAGCAAACACAGCAAAAACTGAATATACAAATAGACCAGCAAGTTGGCGAGGGTGTGTACTCAAACTTTTTTATGGTTGTAAACTCGCCCTCAGAGTTTATTCTTGATTTTGGTAGAGTAGTACCAGGTATTCCAAATGCAAAAATATACAGCAGGGTTATTACAAATCCACAGCATGCAAAGCAATTTCTAAAGCTTTTGGAACAAAATATCGAAACCTACGAAAAGCAAAATGGCGAGATTAAAATCCCTACTAATCCAAATCAAGATAATAAGAATATTGGTTTTCAACCCCTAAAATAAAATGAATATAAGTAAAGGCAACTCAAATGAGTTGCCTTTTTTTGTTACTAAATCTATTAATTGTCTTCTGAATCTTCTGTTTGGTTTGACTCTTCAACTTCATCTATTGCTGCGTCTATTTCAGACACTTCATCATTTACACTTGATTCAGAGTGTTGCACATCTTGATTAATTTCATCTAATGAAATATTTGTCTCAACATTATCATCAATATCATCATCTTGTTCGTCAAGCTCAGGTGCAGATCCAGTTTTTTCGATAATTTTATCACGGTGAATTCTTTGGTATTCTTTCATTAATCCTTTTTCTCTACTAAAGAACCATGCTTTCACACTTAGGATTAATCTGCGGTTTTCTTTATCGATTTCAATAATCTTCATATCAAGTATTTCACCGACATCAAACCCATCTTCAGGTTTATTTATTTTGGGTACAGCAAGATGAGAAATAGGAATAAATCCCTCAACATAAGTGTCTTCAAATTCGATATCAACTAACACACCTTTAGGTATGCATTTAGCAATTTTACCCTTAACTTCTGTATTAACAGGAAGCGTGTCTTCGATTGTCTCCCATGGATCTGTGTGTAATTGTTTGATACCCAAAGCAATACGGTGTAGTAGTTTATCAATTGAAAGCACAACAACTTCAATTTCCTGTCCCTTTTTCAATACCTCTTTTGGGTGATAAATGCGCTTTGTCCAAGATATGTCTGAAATATGAATCAATCCATCAATATCTTCTTCGATCTCAACAAAAGCACCAAAATCAGTTAGGTTTTTCACTTTTCTTTTGATGATAGTACCGCTGGGGTATCTTTCTTCAATTGTGAGCCATGGGTTAGGGAACATTTGCTTGATTCCCAAAGAGATACGCTGATCTTCTTTAGAGACTTTTAAAACGATTGCTTCAACAGTCTCATCTTCTTTCAAATATTGTTTTGGGTTTGTAATTTTTTTGGTCCAAGACATTTCAGAAACGTGAACAAGCCCTTCTACTCCAGGCTCAATCTCAATAAATGCACCATAGTTTTCTATGTTTACAACTCTGCCTTTAATTTTAGTTCCTTCTGGGTATTTACTTTCTATGTTTTCCCAAGGATGAGGAACAAGCTGTTTAAGCCCAAGTGATACTTTTTGATTCTCTTCATCATAAGCAATTACTTTTACTTTAACTTTATTGCCTATATTCAACATTTCAGATGGGTGTTTTATTCTTCCCCAAGACATATCTGTAAGGTGCAGTAGCCCGTCGATGCCGCCCAAATCGATGAATGCACCATAGTCTGTGATATTTTTTACTTCTCCATCAAGCTCAGCACCTTCAACTAATTTATTTTTTAATTGATCGCGCTTTTCATCTTGTTCTTCTTCAAGTACAAGTTTTCTTGATACAATGATGTTTTTCTTATCTTCATCAATTTTAATGATTTTTAGTTGAGCTTCTTTACCAATAAATTGATCAAGGTTTGGAACATTTTTCAACGCTATTTGTGAACCTGGTAAAAATGCGTCAATTCCTAAAATCTCAACCATCATTCCGCCTTTAACTCGGCGATTATAGACACCAGTAATTGTCTCATTTCTCTCAAAAACTTCTTTTAATTTCTCAAGATTTAGAATAAAATCTGCACGACGTTTTGACAATTTTGGCTTGCCAGAGCTGTCCTCGATGGAAATGATATACACTTTGATAATATCACCTTTTTCGGGCAGGTTGTTTGCAAATTCATTTACCGAGATTGGCGATTCTGATTTGTAGTTTATATCAACAAGAACTTCTCTCTCATTGACGCTAACGACAGTTGCATCTACAATTTGATTTGGCTCAACCTTGCTAAAAGACTGATCATATAGTTCTAATTCTTCCATTGAAAACTGTTCTGTATTTTTACTTACAAAATCAGTTTCAGCTACTACATCAGCTTGCACTTGTTCTGCTTTTGCAGGCTCAGTTTCAACTACTTCTTCGGTTTGCTCTTGTTCCTTATCGTTTTCTGTTTGCTCAACTTCTTTCGCTATTTCGCCAACATTTTTATCAATATCAGCTTCATTAGTTTCGATAGTTTTGTTAACTTCATTTTCTTCAAGCCTCAAGTCCTTTGGTTCTTTTTGATCGTTAACATTCATTTATTTCCTCCTTATAACCGGGAATATCATGGACATTAGTAGCAAAAATGTCTAAGTTCCCAACGATTTTATTTATTTTATTATACACATCCAAAATAATCCAGTCAGGAGTAGAAGCTCCAGCTGTTAATCCAATGGTATTGGCACTATCAAACCAATTTTTGTCCAATTCGTTTGCTGTTTCAATGTGGTAAGTTGGTGCAAACTGAGTGCAGAGAGTTGCCAACATTTTTGTATTAGAGCTATTTTTCCCACCAATAACGACCATTAGATTAGCCTCTTTTGCCAATTCGATAGTAGAATCCTGTCTTACATTTGTAGCATTACAAATAGTATTAAATACTCGTAACTCATTGCAGCGCTTGGTTAAAAATAAAATCAATTTTTCAAGGTTTTGCTCATTTTGGGTTGTTTGGCAAATAATCGCACATTTACCAAACCTACTTTTTTCAAAAGCTGAAAAATTGCTCTGTACAATATGATATTCATTCTTTATGTAAGATTTTAAAGCAATAATCTCTGGATGTTCGGGATTTCCCAATATAAATATAGTATATTTTTCATTATCAGCAAGGCTTGCATAATCAAATGCCTTTGAGACATAAGGGCAAGTTGCATCGATTAGCTCCATACCTTTTTGTGATAATGAGTTTTTCTCATTCAGAGGTATACCATGAGATCTTATCACAACTGGTGCGTCTGATACTTCTGATAAATCATTTATCTCCACAACACCCTTTTCTTGCAAACTGGAAACCATCTGAGGGTTGTGAATGATCGGACCCCATGTATTGACTTTTTCGTTTACAACTGATGCATCTTCAGCCATTTTAATAGCTCTTTTTACACCAAAACAAAAGCCAGAGTTTTTTGCCAATAAAATCTTAATCATAACTTTGTCATAACACCTTACATATTAATTGCTTCATCCAATTGCTTGGTATGATATTCGGATAATTGATTGATTTTGTTAAATATATCATTTGATATCAACTGATATTTCTCTTTATTACCTTCTAAATAG
>JAJBBH010000037.1 GCA_020532185.1 Candidatus Cloacimonadota bacterium
GCAGAACATGTAAGACCTGGCTATTCACCTGAAGACTTACAAAATAAACTATTAAATGCTGGCTTTAAAATCAAAGAAATTCGTTATTCTTATGGCTTTTGGGGTAAAATATATTGGAATTTAGGTATGAAGTTGCCACTACAAATATTATCAATTTCAAAGTATTTCCTGATATTTATGCCCGTTTATTTTATTGTGTTTATGCCTTTTAACTTACTTTTTATGCTGCTGGACCTAATGATAATAAACAAAGCAGGAAACGGAATAATATGTATTGCTGAAAAATAAAGCTTGCAAAAGGATTGCATTTATACTATATTTAAAAACATACAATAAATTATGGAGGATGATATGAAAAAACAATTAATTCTACTATTGGCTTTAACTCTCATAGCAAGCTTGCTTGTTGCAGAAACTGTCGAAGAAAAACTACAAAAGTTTGGACAAGAAAATGCTAAGGGATTTATACAGCCTTTTGTTAACTCATTTGGTAACAATTTAAACAGTGGTTTTTATAATACTGCAAAAGTATTAAAGCCCTTAAGGTTTCAGTTTAGCTTAAACTTAACTGCTTCAACAATACCAAGCTCAGACAAAACATTTATGGTACAAAATCCTTTTTTAAATGACCCATTCAACCCCTATATTGAAACAGAAATCGAGACTGCAACAATATTTGGAAAAGATGGAGGCGAATTTACTTCTAACTATCCTGGATTTGCACCCTTTGCAATGCCTGGCGGTTTAGACCTAAAAATGATGCCATTTGCTGTTCCACAAGTTTCTGTTGGCTTACCCTTAGGCAATGAAATTCTCGTGCGTTATTTCCCCAAAATGGAAATCAATGAAGACATAGGAGAATTTACATTTTATGGTTTAGGCTTAAAACATAGTATATCACAATATATACCATTCTTCCCAGTTGATGTAGCCGTTCAAGGAGTCATGCAGAAAATGGAAGTCGGTGATATAATCAAAATTGATGCTGTTGCTGCTAACGCAGAGATAAGTAAAAGCATACTCATCTTTACATTATACGGTGGTTTAGGTTTTGAAAAAACCAATTTTGTAGCAGAATACTCTTTTGAACAATCTGTGTTTGACCCAAATGACCCTGCAAACCCTTCTACTACAACCATTCCTGTTAAACTTGAGTTAGAATCTGATAACACAATGAAAACTACTATTGGTTTAAGACTAAGCCCATTCCCATTTGTAAAAATATATGGCGACTATAATATTGCTAATTATAACAGCTTAAATGCAGGTTTAGCTATTGGTTTCTAATGTTTATGCAAAATATTGCCTTTTTTGCACATTAATGTTAGATGCAAAGTTCAAAAATTATGAACGCATATTGCACTATATTACAAGTAGTTACATTTTATGATGCAATATTTTTCTTAAAAATGCAAAATTTCTATTGACAAGATGTTTTAATATTTGTTAAATAGCATAAATTTATAAAGTGGAGGTAGATATGACACGTGACGAGTTAATTAAGAAAATCGCTGAAGATGCTGAGATTACAAAAAAAGCAGCAACTAACGCTCTTAATTCGGTTTTGGAAGGAATTACAGAAGCATTACAAGCGAACTCATCAATCACTTTTGTTGGATTTGGAACCTTTAAAGTTACAGAAAGAAAAGCTCGCAAAGGCGTTAATCCACGTAGTGGAGAACAAATTGATATACCAGCTCGCAATGTTCCAACTTTCAAAGCTGGCAGCAAGCTCAAAGAAGCTGTAAAAACAGCAAAGTAAATTTGTACTAATGTTTTTAAAAAGCGGCTGTATTTATTACAGCCGCTTTCTTATTTAGTAATATTTAAACTAATATATCTTAATTATTCTCCATCAATTTTTATTGCTGATACAGGGCAACCTTTATAATTCACTGTAAGATCGCCTTCATAACAACTACCACATGATTGACATTTCTCTGGATCGATATATGCTTTGCCTTTAACCATTGAAATAGCTCCATTTTTGCAAGCTCGAAGACAAAGCCTGCATGAAATACATACCTTTGGATCAACAAAGTATTTTTTCTTTTCAAGAACAATCTTTGGAGTCTCAATAAGCTCTTTTCCATCCAAAGTATCTTGTTTTGTTTCCATTATCTCTTCAACAACTTTTTCTTTGATAATAACACTTTTTTGTTTAATTGGCTTGAGTGTTGGCTCTTGCTTTGTAACATTTATAGCCGTTAAACTTTCAAGACTATCCAATTCTACCTGCACTACTAAATCATCAACATCTAATAACCACGAAAAAATTGCATTAGCTGGACAACCAATATAGTCTTGATCTCCATACTTACAAAAACCACAATCTATGCACTTTTCAGGGTCTATATATGCCTTACCGTCAACAATACTTATCGCACCTGTAGGGCAATCAAGAACTTCAACACAAAGACCACAACCGATACATTTCAAAGGGTTTATTTTAAACTTTTCTATCTTCATAGCAAAGATACTTGATGAAATAAACATAATAAAGAGTAATACAATAGCCTTTTGTTTTATCATTTTTAAAGCTACCTCCATTTAATAGTATCCTTTAGAGGACACACATCGATACATTTTAGACACTTTATGCAATTTGGATTTTTAATAATTACTTTGTGTTGCAAATCTATATTCATTGGACATGCTTCTGTACAAGCACCGCAGTCAATACATTTATTTTGTTCTATTTTAATATAGAAAGCATCTATTCGTAAAAACTTGCCAATCTTACTAATAACATTCATTAATGCTGCATAGGGGCATAAAAACCTGCACCAAAACCGCTCAATAAATAAACTAAGGATTAAAGTTATAACTAAAAATATCAACGAACTCACACCTGCATTCTTTATCCATGCTAAAGTAGTTATAGGACAATAGTTCATGAAAGCTTTTGATAACCCGAAAACAGATAATATTATTGTTGCACCTAAAACTACATA
Organism: Candidatus Cloacimonadota bacterium; assembly: GCA_020532185.1. Taxonomy (GTDB): domain Bacteria; phylum Cloacimonadota; class Cloacimonadia; order Cloacimonadales; family WRIO01; genus JAGOCT01. The sequence continues at coordinate 2,955 of JAJBBH010000037.1, forward strand.
CTTTATCAAGCCTATTGATTTTTCATTTGAATGGCTTATCTTCAAAACAGCTTTTGCATTTTTAGGAATAATACGATATAGATATTCTTGTAAAGTACCAAAAAAGCAAATAAACCCACAAAAAGCTCTACCAAACCACATTACTAACATAGTTAAGGCCGCAAATATTAACAAGCTAATTGGATAAATATAGCCGCCTTGTTTAAAGCTTAATGTTCCAAAACATACTACTGAATATGGACAAAGCTTATGTACGATTAGAAGTGTGTTTTTGATAAATAAATATATTAAAATGCTGCTTACTATAAAGAAGAATAGCTGAATCCACTTTCTTGATTTTAACAAAAGCCTCATATTTCTTTGAGTTTCCTTCTTATTGTATTCCTTGAAATCCCTAAATAATCAGAGACCTTCGATTTATTTCCATCATATAAGTTTAATAAATGCATGATGATTTTTTGCTCTAATTCTTCAAGACTAATGCCTTCCTTAGGAAATTCAAGCACCAATCTATCCGAATCTTCTTCATGCAAATGGGTTTGATATTCATCATTCAAATCACCTAAAAAGTCTATATGTTGTGCTTTGAGCTCAATATCATCATATAAAACGGTAGCCCTTTCGATTGTGTTTTGTAATTCACGAACGTTGCCTGGCCAATCATAATTTTCTAAAATATTCATAGCTGCCTTAGAAATTAACTTAAATCGTCTATTTTTGCTTTCAGAAAACTCTCTTAAAAACATTTGTGCAAGCGGCACAATATCTTCTATTCTATCTTTTAAAGCAGATATATGCAAGCTGCCAGCATTTAGTCTATAGAATAAATCTTTTCTAAACAGCCCATCGGATATCATTTTCGTAATATCTCTATTTGTTGCACATATAAACCTAACATCGAGATCTATCTTTTTTACACCACCGACTCTATACATTTCTTTGAGTTGAATTACTCGCAAAAGCTTTGGCTGCAAATGAAGCGGCATATCCCCTATTTCATCTAAAAATATTGTACCACCTTGTGCCATTTCTAACTTACCTATTGTGCCTGTCTTCTTAGAGCCTGTAAAAGAGCCTCCTTCATATCCAAACAATTCACTTTCGAAAAGAGAACTTGTAATAGAAGAACAGTTTATAGTTACAAATGGTGTAGTTTCAATGCTTTCACCATAATGAATCATACGAGCAAATATTTCCTTACCTGTACCAGTTTCACCTGTAATTAAGACAGGTATAGACCTATCTTGATGGAATCTCATTGCCAAATCCTTCATATGCTTCATTTTTTCTGAGAATATACCTATTTTTCCAATTCCTATTATCTCTGAATATGCAGAGCTTAACTTTTTATATTTCTTTTGAATTTCTTCTGTTGACAATAATAGCTGATCATCAAAATCATTCTTCAGTTCGTCATTTTCTTTTAATAAAGTTAGATGTTCTTGTGCTTTATTAATTACTGCAGCCAACTCTTCTACATCAATTGGCTTAATCAAATAATCCCAAGCACCAGAACGCAAAGCTTGTATGGATGACTGCAAGTCTGCATGGCCCGTAATTAATATAACATCGGTAAATCGAGAGTATGCAGAAGTTTTTATCTCTCTTAATAGTTCAAGTCCTGACATCCCTGGCATCTTAATATCTGATATTACAATCTGGTGATTATTTTTCTTCCAACAATCTAAAGCTATTCTTGGGTCATGAAATTGATCTACATCAAAACCCAAATAATTTGTTAAAAAGTTATGAATCGCTTTCCTACTTAAATCCTCATCATCAACCAATAAAACCTTCATATTCCCTCTTTTAAAGCTAATTTATTACCTTTTGTGGCAAGAGCACTTGTGTTCTTGCTCCTCCCAGACTATTATTACAAAATTCTATTTTACCGTTAAATTTGTCAAGAAACTTTTTAACTATCATCAATCCTAAGCCCATACCACCATAAGAGCTTTTATTACTCATAAAATCATCTTCTTTAGGAAACATGTCATACAAAAATCCTATTGCATTGTCATCAACGATTATACAGACATTGTCGCCCACTAATTTGGAGGTAATAGTAATTTGTTTATTATCTTTATCTACTGAAAGCAAAGCTTGTATTGCATTATTCAATAAATTTACGATTATTTGCTCTAAAAGTATCTCATTTCCATACACAAACATATCGTTTGGACATAAATCTGCATAGACTTGAATATTGCCATCTAATTGCTTGCTAATTATAATATTCGCCTTTTCAATTGCTTTATTTATGCTTATTGATTCATATTTTGTATGGTCATCTGGAACATTCCAATAGTTTTTCATTTGCTCAATAATCTGTTCTGTTCTTATCACAGATTCTTTAATCATTTTTATCTCTTCTAAAAAGAGGCTTGGAATTACTCCAGGCTGTCTTTTATTCCAAAAAAGTATTGTATCAACGTTCAAATGTATAGAATGCAAATATGGTGTAACTTCATATATCATATTATCAGCCATCAAAGAAACAGTGCTTAATCTAACAGCCTTTTCAATAATTTGTTGGTTTTTTATTTCGTTTTCTTTTCTCAGATAATATTTTTTCAAAACAGACAAACGTTGGTTAAAAAGCTGATTATTTAGGTTGTTATTTAGTTGATTGTATGCATATTTATCTTCATAAGCCAGCTTAAAGTCTCCAGTTCTTTCATATGCTAATGACCTCAATGCCAGTGAATTAATTAGAATGTTTTTCCTTGAATAACAACGAGACAAGTCTATTGCGTTTTTTAATTGCTCTATACCTTTTTCGTATTCACCGCTGTAGAACATAACTGTACCTTTTAAAAAGAAGTACAGAGGGTTGATTAGTGTCAAGTTGGGATTATATAGTTCTCTTTCTATCTCTACTAACAGCTTATCTGCTATTTCATAATCTTCTTTTTGTATTTGATAATAAATCTTTATAAAGTTAAGTGCTATTACCGAATATTCTTGCTCACCATCAGAAAACAATTCTTCAATACGTTGTAAACGACATTCAGCTGACTCAAAATCTTTTAGCTCAAGATAAGTAATACACAGTTCTGATATAGCAACTATATTATTCGGATTGAGCTGGATTGCTCTTTTTAATAAATCAATAGCTAAATAGCTATCTTCCACCATTTTATGTATTCTGGCAACATCGAGCAAAGCTCTTGAAATTTGCATATTATCTTTCATTTCATACGATAAATCAAGTATTCTAAGTGCATAATCATATGACACATCAAAGTTTTTTAACATAAAATGTGAGTATGACATAACACGAAACAAAATATATTGATAGCTATCCTGCACAAGAGGTGACAATTCTTTCAGGATATCTTGGGTAAGATTCACACAATCCTGCCATTTATACAAATTCCAAGCTTTATGAATAGAGGGATAACGTTTTAATATACTTCTTTCAAAAGGCTCCAAAAAAATGATATTAAAAATACTCGATTTCATTTATTAATCTACCTTGCCTGGTATAGCAACCAAAAAGTAAGGTGAAGGCTCATTTGCAAATGTAATATAACCATTATATTGGTTAATAAAATACTTTGATATTTCTAAGTCTAATAATAATCCATTAAAGTTATCTTTTTGGCTTGTTTTAGCCATTATTTCGGTTAGTGAGTTTTTCAACTGACCATCAAAACTTACTTTTATTGTATTGTATTCAAGATTATGATCTGTCTCAATTATTAGTTTTTGATCATGATTAGTAGAATTCTCACTAATTATCATAAAACAGATGTTTATCAAATACAAAATAATTTGCTCAAAACAGTTTTTGTTGATTATTGAAATAATATCTTTATTTATTGGTATAAATTCGATAAAAACGTCTTTTGCTTGTAATCTATTTTTTATCATGGTTATTTTCTCTGACATAAACTCATTAAGTTCAACCCTTTCAGTATCACGTGCCAAGCTATCTGTTTTCCAAAAGCTTCTTATCTGTTCAATAATTTTATTGACATAATTTACACTTGTTGAAATATCCTTCAACTGCTCAACAATTATCTCTGGTATTGCTCCAAGATTTCTTCTATACCAATATAAAACACTCTCACATGATATTTTTACAGCAGAAAGCGGTTGCTTTATTTCATGCACTATTCCGCTTGATATAATGCCAATAGACGTCAAGCGAGGGCTTTGATTAATCAGCTGCACCATACCTTGATTAGCATTGATAAAGTTATACTTAGATTGAATTTCACTGAGTCGTGCTGTTTTTTCTTTACTGATAATCTGCTCTTCTAACTCACAAACTCTTGTTAAGTATTCATAAGCTAATTTGTAATTACCCTCATTTTTCAAGATTTCAGACAACTGATAATATGCTTTTGCCAATAAAGATATTCTCGAAAAGCGATTACTTACATTGACAGCCTCGATAAGCAACTCTTTTGCCTTTTCTGTATCTTTCAATTCTTTGTGTATACGTGCTTTTTCAATTAGTATTGACATTAATAGGTATGTATCATTTTTAATCTCAACCTGCTCCAATGCTTTGTCAAGGTATTCTATTGACTTTAGGTAGGCATTATTACAATACTCAATTATGGCTTTATGGTAAAAACCTGTACCAGAAATTACTAATTCTTCTTTATCTTTATATGAATCAAAGCCAAGTAGCATATAGTATTTTGCTTTCTCGTATTCTTCCTGCTTATAATAGAGCAAACCAAGATTGCACAATACATTTGCAAAATTCGGGTTTACATGAGCAGACCTCAAAAAGTGTTTTTCTGCAAGTTCAATATTCTCCATACGATAGTAGATTAAGCCTATTAAGTTCAAACTAACAGCAAGTAAATAGTTGTCCATCTTTTTATCAGCTATTTCAAGAGCTTTAAAGCTAAACTCTAATGACAAGTCATACATATCTTTATAAAAATATATAGCACTCAAGCCGTCAAAAACATATGCTAAACTTAACTCATCTGATAGCTTTGATTCCCATTCTATCATCATGTGCAAAAATGGCTCCATATCCATAAAGTCATTATCATATCTTTTTACTTTGAGCTCTTGTAAAATCAATATTTCTTTATCAGTAATTGATTCCAACTTGCTTATTTGACGATAAATTTCTTGAATTTTCAACTTTTTTCTTATCCTCTTTATAGTTCAAAAGCATCTGTGGCATTGATCCATAGATGCTTTAAAAACATACTAATTTACTTTGTCACTTTTTAGAACAAATCGTCATCATCGTCATCATCGTCATCTTCTTCTGCATCTTGTATCCAATCAGGACAAAACAATAAATCTTCTTCATAATCCCAACCATCAACATTTTCCAAACCAAAACGCCTCAACAAGTCCTCTTCCCAAAGAGAATATTTCACAATTTCGTTTTCATCAATTGTGTACACTAAGACAGGTCTTGAGTATTTTCTTAAGTCGTATTTTTCGTTTTCTACCAAATCAAAAAATTCTCTAATCTTTTTCTTTTCGTATTGAGCTTTCATCATAATAACTCCTTATGCAAAACAACGAAATGCTATACAAAATATTAGAAATCTAACATATAGCTAACACTTGCATTGATTTGAAACTTATCGTAATTTTTTGAATACTTTAGTTTTTCGTATTCTGAGCTCACTCTACGAAATTCTTTAATTGCGTCAAGCTTAAAATCAATATTTTTAAAAGCATATAATGTCGTGCCTATATTTACTTTAATTTTAGTATCTTTACGTGTTGCATGTATAGGATCTAAACTGACAGAATGTTTGCTTGTGTACTTGACATTTTCAAATCGGTAAGAGAAATATGGTGAATAATCGACAAAATTAGACTTTGCGTAAAACTTGGGAAACTGATATTTTATTTCAAAGCAATCTGAATCATATGAGCAGTCTTTTTGAGTATCAATCACTGTTTGCATCTGTTGATTATCTGATTTGTTGTCAAATTGCCTAAAATAATAATAAAGGCTCAGGATTCCTGGCTGATACTTGCTATATAGTCCTATTCCTGTTGTAAGAGCATTACCATCATATTCTGTGAAATACTTATTATGATAATAGTCTTCTGACTTACCATAAAGCTCAGCATCCAAACGTTTTGCCACAGGGTATTTCACTGTCATTTTATATAGGTTTTTCCCATATTCAAAATTCTCATCTTTTTGTGTACCATCAGTATCTTTATATTTTCTTAGATAATTGTTTGGATACCATCCGTATCGTATATCAACAAAAGCTTTATAGATTCTACTGTTAAAGCCTGTCAACACATTAAATCCACTCTTGTCGCTATTATTGATATAGCTATTCTGAGTCAGGCTTATAGAAGGACTTATGCGATAATTCTTATTTCTATAGCTATGTGACACTCGCATATTGATTGTCTGAATAAGGTCATCACTTGTGTCAATATAAGTAAATCCTTGCTTATTTTCAAACTTGTCTAAGTCTTCATCTGAAAGATTAAAGGCATTGTCTGTGTAACTAAGCTGATATGTTATAGATGCACTTTGTGCCATTAATAGTGAGCCAAGCACTAAAAAAACCAAAGACAACACAACGTATTTATTCATTTAAGTCTCCTAATATTCGTGAGTATATCAATTACCCGTTTTTAAAATTGAACGAACCAAGATCTCATGAGTTGATAAAACTCTAAACTCAATTTTATCTTTCTTTTTAATATCGCTTATAATTATCTTTTTACCTACTGATACTTTTTGGTCATTAACGCTATATTCGCCAGATATTTTTTGAGTCAAATCATATGAGTTTACAAGCCTATCATTCTGATAAACATCAATCTTACACCTTGATTTATCTGCAAGAGGTAAGAATCTAACATAGCTTGTAATTTCTCCGTCATACTGTGCAGTAAATCTAACTGGTGAAGAGGAATCAGCAATGAAGTAATCACTTCTTGTTTTTGAAGAAATCAAACTAACTATCCTTTTGTAAGATTCGCCCTTAAGAATAACTGATTTGGGTATCTCTTTAATAACAGATACTTCTTTACCAAACACTCTAAAATATGCATTAGGGTTACGAGTATATATACTAAATTTTTGTGTATTTTTGGGTATCTTAAGCTCTAATGATTCATAAAAACCAAAACTATCATTACTACTTACTTTTTTTACTGTATAGCTGCTTGTTTGCCCATTTATATGTAAGTTAAACTTCACTTCATCGTTTTTCTCTTTAGATATGACTCTAACCCTTATCTCTTCAAAAGGGCTTACATCAACATCCATTTTCTCAAATCTTAACGGTCTATAGAAAAATGTATTCACATTATTTTCAAGCTTAGCTACTCTTCTTGACCAGTATTTCTGCACGTTTATTGCTTTCCATTTTACTATCGTTTTGGCACTTAAAACGCCACAAACTCCGATTACAATTACTATTAAAATTATAATTGATTTATTTTTAATCTTAAACATATTCACCTCTACAAATCTTCTTCTGGATCAACTATATTACTCATAAAATGACGATCGTGACGATCGAAGATTATAACTGCAATAATTGCAAATATTAATACCAACCAACAAACAACTGCTACAAACACATTGTTAATTTGTTTTGAAAATATTGGTCCTTCACCATATTTTTTATCATCTTGACCATGATCGTAAACTGTCATTGAGTTTGTATCTAATTTATGATCTTTAGCTAACTTCATCACATTATATATATGAATAATTGGCATATTCATTTTGGAAAAGAGCATCATAACGCCTGGTTCCTTAAATTCTTTTTCACCAAGTTTTCGATTAATACCTGTTTGTATTATTTTTGCATTTACAAGGCTACCTACATTGCCAACACCTGCACCCAAATTAACAAATGCTGAATAATGTTCTCCATCAGGTAATTCATTTATATATGATTCGTATCTCAATTCAACATTTTCTTTTAAATTCTCTCCTGAAATAGGTATAGATTCATTACGTATAATCGCTCTCATTAGGTTTTCGCGACCCTCTGGTGGTAAACCTCTGCCTATATCGTTTGTGCCGCCTAACGTTGCAAATTTTGATTTAAAACTGATCATTTTATTTTCAAAAAGAACTGTTTCCATATCAAGCCATGTAAAGAGCTCCCTATTTGCTCCATAAGTTGATGATCCTGCTGATACTATTATTATTGGTTTTAGTTTCAAGGTCTCCATTGCAATATATAAAGCAAGATTTGCTCCTGGATTAGCACCTGTAAGTCCAACTGCAACATAATCGCCCTCTTTCAAATCACTTCTCTTCAAAAGATCAATCATTATAGCTGCATAGTTTGGATTTAGAGTAGTAAGTCTTTCAGATAAAGCACCTCTACTTGTTGTTATTGATGACACACTGGCACCAATCAAGCCAGTCTCTTGTGGATCATTAAGTCTATCTATTGTATATCCAAGAGAAAGAACTTCTTCTTTTAGTACTTTCATTGCTTCAGCATTATTTTTACTTGCTAAAACTTTTTCTTCATAAAAGTCTTGTTTAACTTCTTTTTTGCTATAGTGTACGATGGTAAATAAGATCATGCTCAAAATACAGAGCCCAATCAATGACCAATTGTTTTTTAGTGATGGTTTATACATTAAAGTTTACCTCCCCACCAGATATTATAACGATTGTAATTCGTACTAATACAGCAGCTACTATCATTACGGTAAATGTTTTTATAAATCCTTGCCTTTCAAACCAGTTAGCAATTAGACCAGGAATGATATAACCTATAGATTGTAGCTTAAAATCCATTATATTTGGTGTAAATAAAAAAAATCGAGTTATCCAACCCAATATAAAACCAATTAATATACTCAACACCATACGTCTTTTACCAAACAAAAGGGTAAATGATGAGATAAAACGAATTATGCCCCATGTCAGCAAACTCACAATGAGTGTTCCGGCAATAAACGACGGTTTATCCAGATACATTGCTATATATCCTGGAACTACAATACCCCCAGCAGATGCACCAAGTAGCTCTGAGAATATTAAACTTAAGATAACGCCTAAGCCTACAGCAGCTTCAATCACGTTTCCTCCTTAATTCTTTCCATTAGATTTATTTTTAAAAAACTTAACTATACTTGCACCATATTTGGCTTGGTCAGCTATATTGCCAATACCTATTATGTGAGCCTTACTTTTGGCTAAACTGGATATTTTTGTATATAGTTCTTCCATGGGAATTTGCCCAATAGGTAAAACCTTTTCTTTTGGCAGGTTTTCTTGCATTGCATAAGCATAAACTTTTTCAGGGATTTCACCTGTTAATAAAAGATAATCATAATTAAGGTTATGACAAATATCAACCAATTGTTGTGACCTAAAATAGCGGTCTGCACGATTATTCAATATCAACAACTTTGTCACTCCATCTTCAAGGTTTTTTGTTATTAATTTGAAAATAAACTCTGTTGAAGAAGGATCATTTGCTGCAAAAACATTATAAAATGTAAACTCTTTATTTTCATTGTTATGGCTATATTTTTTTAAAGCACCAGGATCAGGATTGCTGCTTTGCATTCCTTTTAATGCCACTTCACGACTTACACCAGCTTGTGCACAAACAGCCAATGCCAGTTGAACATTATCTTTGTGTTCAATGTATGAAAACTCAGCCATTTCTTCGTCGGTTACATCATGAGGGCGTATCTTGTGAAGCTTGGTGTGTCGTTGTTTTGCAACCCTTTTCAATATGTGAAATTGTTCATCTTCTGCTGTAAATGCTACGCCTTTTGCTGGCAGTGTATTTGACAAACACATGGCTACGCTTTGCACTGTTGAACCCATTAAATCCAAATGGTCAGGACGTGCATTTGTTATAACACCAATAGTCGAACGCACAAATTTTCTCTCTGTAATCCACTGATAAGCTGGATTTACAGCCATACATTCAATCACAATTGCATCGGGCTTCATACTTGCTGCATAGCGAAATATATATTTTTGCTCAATGATATTTGCACCCATCAAGCGTACTATTGAAGCCTCCTTGCCATCTGGTAACAAAATACGTGGAAGAGTTCCTGTTGTCTTGCCTACTGTTACCAAGCCACCAGCACGCAAACCAGCTGATATTAATCTTGTTAAGCTTGATTTGCCGCGTGTTCCATTCACATGAATTCGAATAGGTATGGCATTTACATAGCGTAAATGACGATAATATTCTAATGCCCAATTGCCTATTAAAATTAGTGTAGCTATGATTAATACATACATTCCCAATCCTCATTATTATTATATTTTTACTACATTACTATGCAACATTTATTCCAAATTCGCTTCCACTGTCTATAATTCTTAGTTTTAAGCACCTATTTTTAATCTTTCATTATTTTGAGACTCATCATATATATTGTGTATAAGCCCTATTTTTACCTTTTTAAACTTATATTAGAAAACTTACTACAACCAAGACAAATAGCTAATTTTTGTCAATTACTTTTTGTATAATACAAACTTATTCTTTAATTGGATAACCAATATATATTAACAACTCATCTAATCTATATCTTAGCTCTTATATTATCATTTTTTTCGCTGCAAGATACATTTTTTAGAATACAAAAAGACATTTAGCACGGCACTATTCATTTACAACATTAACAAAATAGTTATAAATTGATATCGATAATATTATGTCAAAAAATCATGTTAAAATTACCTTAAAATGACAACTTTAAGCCTTATTGATCTCCCCTTCACTCCTACTACACTCCTACTACTTCTCCAAGATAGCAGGGGGAATGTAGTAGGAGTGAAAGGGAAGTCATGCTGATTTTAAATAAGAAAGAACTTGAGTTTACAACATCAAAAAATACTATTTACAAACAAAGCATTTATTCAAAATAAACTCTCGGAAGTAAAGCGTCTATAAATTATCAACAAAATGATACATCAACATAATTAAATGGTGAAATACAGATAGATTAAAAATAAATGCCCGGTTGTAGCAATCTATATTGCAACACCTTAGCTATTTGAGATTAAATCATACACAATTTTTAAAAAAAGAAGAATAAATACTAAAATAAAGATAGGTCGAATAAACTTTGATCCCTTTTTAACTACGAGTTTAGACCCCAAATAGTTACCAATAATGCCTGAGATTGCAGCAGGTATTCCTATGAGCAAAATTATCTTACCCCCAAGCAAAAAGCCAATCAAAGCAGCGATATTTGATGAAGAGTTTATCACTTTTGCATTGCCATTAGCAGTGACAAAATCATACTTCAAAATAAGAGTATATGCAAAAATTAAAAAAGTGCCTGTACCTGGACCAAAGAATCCATCATAAAAACCAATAATTAACGCAATTAAAGCAGATATCATTATTTTACAACTAAGTTTGTAACTATTAGATTGATTATTCAAACCAATATTTTTTTTAACAAGACTAAATACTGTGATTATTGGTAACAAAATAATAAGAATATAGTGCAGAAAATCAGGGTTGAGTAACAATACTGTCCTCGTTCCCAAAAAACTACCAAATAAAGCGAATAAGACGCTTGGTAGAGCTACTTTTACATCAATCATGCCATGTTTAAAAAACCTTATGGTTGATAGGATACTGCCCCAACATGAAGAGAATTTATTGTTTCCCAAAGCCACATGTGTCGGTAAGCCAGCAATCATATAAGCTGGCAAAGATATCAAGCCTCCTCCACCTGCAATTGAGTCTATCAAACCCCCTAAAAAGATTAAAGGCAAAATAATCAAAAAAGTATTATATGTGATTTGGTAATCCATTATTTCTTCTTATTTGAGTAAAAGTAGAAAATGCCAGGTAAAGCTGGTATAACTGAATTGAAGAAAAAGATAATCAAAGAGCATGCTACTGCTGTTTCGGCATTTATGCCCGATTGAGCAAAAAGATAAACAGATGCAGATTCTCTTATTCCAAGACCACTATACGAAATAGGTATTAATGTCGCAAATAAAACTAATGATACTTTCATCGCCATATCAAAGATATTTAGCTCACTAAATAAAGACAAAATCGCATAGTATTGATAAAAAGTAAGAAATAAATATACTATTTGAGACATTAATAAGGGAATCAAAGCAGATTTATATCTCTTCCATTTTCTTTCAGAACTGGCTTTTTTAAAAATAAGAGGCACAAAAAAAGGAAATAAAAAACTCAATATGAAAAGTCCTAAAAAGATGATTTGAAGGGACTTAAAGTAATATGCACAAGCAATAGCTCCAGCAACAAATACTATCCATGTTTGCAGCATCTTTTCAAGTGCAATAATAAAAAACGCTGACTTTTTTGATATTTGTTTGAGATAAAACATTTTACCAAAAGATCCTTGTCCTCCTGGTATTACAAGTTTAAAAAGCAAACCTAACGTGTGAGTTTTAAAAACATCGCCAGACTTCAAGTTTACGTTTGGATCTATCTTCATCAATGATTTCCAGTTTTTCATTTGAATAAAAAACTTCAAATAAGAGCTGAGTATCAACATAATAATCACCCATAATGGCAACAATAACAGGTGGTCGAACGTATCTTTAACAGATATTTTATTAAAAATGAAGTATAAGAGTGCTAAAGAAAATATAATCTTTAACACAAAACTAAGTTTTTTAATCTGTTCTTTGTGTTTGTGATAGTAATTTGTTATTTTGTTTTTCATTTCCAAGTCCATCTCCTGAAGGTACCTTGAATTGATTTAAATATCAAGAAATATGGGTAAAATAAAATGATAAAGGCATATGATGGATAAAATTGCTCTTTATGCTTTTTAGCTGAGATAAACAAATATATAAGAGCTAATAAATATATAAGTCCCAGTTCTATATATAGGCTATAACGATAAATAAAGTAAGGAGATACAAGCATTATTACAGCGATTAAGACACTGATAATTTGCCAAAAGCTGTTGCTCATATTGAGCTTTCCGAAACGCCTTAAATCTTGTTGCTTTCTTAATGTTTTGTTGACAGGCAAGGTGTTTACTGCAGGCTGATACATGTAAGCAATCCTTTTTTTGTTTCTGTAAAATTTATTTAAAAGTAATTTATCATCACCAGACACTTTGTGTTCAAAGCCCTTATAGCCTCCGAGCTCTTTGAAAGTTGATTTCTTGATCACTAAATGCCTACCTGTGCAACTAAAGGGCAGAGACAAGCCACATGTTGATGCATAAAAGCTTGCCGTTATTAAATATACAAACTTACGGAATTGACTATTATTGATTTCAGGAGAAAAACCAATTAACATATCTTTTTTGTCATAAATATGCTTGGATAGCTCTGATAGCCAGTCAACATTAGGCCTGCAATCGGCATCTGTAAGAACGATATAGGGATACATTGCAAAATCTATTGCCTTTGTGATTGCCCTTTTTTTGCCCTGCTCAGGATAATCAAGTCTTAATGCGTGATACGATGCCTTTTTTAGTGCAAATTCTTGCATCAATCTGAAACTGTCATCACTCGAATTATCATCAATCAAGATAGTTTCAAAATCCCGTTCTGGATAATTTATTGCTTCTAATGCTGCAAATAAATCAGGCAGATTACTTTCTTCATTTTTGCAGGCTATTACTATGGAGAAACGTGTTTGTGTGGTGTCTTTTGGCACTTTATTTAAGAAAATGCCAATAATTAATAGCACAATAAAGCAGGCAAATAAATATATTATAAACATTATCTTATTCACCTCCTTTTTGTTTTATACAATGCTAAAAATAGGGGTAAATTAGTCAATAAGAATTTATGTTCAGGGTATTTTAATATAACTTATATATACAGATCAGCAGTACAATAAAAAAAGCTGCTATTATTAAAAATAGCAGCTTAATGTATGATATACTAATTTAGTGTAAAGCTTTATCCAGGCGGTCTAAAATTATTTTGTTACCGCTTTTATGAAAGTAAATTCTTTTCGCATCCTGATCATGCCATGCATCACATTCATGGGTTGATTCTTTTATCTTCTTACCAGCTAACGCTTTGCAATCAAGTGATTTGGGGTTATACTCTCCATTAGTATGAGCATATTTTGCCAAATCATCTATCTTTTTATTTATTTCACATATGCGACCTTTTGTTAGCTTTGCATCATCTATAGAGCGAATGAATTCACCAGAAAAAATAACGAGATCCGAAGGGCTATCATGAAGCTGAGCAGAATAGATTTCCTTTTGCGATATGTCCCACAGAGAATTGCCCCATAGAGACAAAGCATAGTCACCGTCAATCTCAATAATAAGTAATTCAGAGATAGCCTTTGCCTCATCTTTTGTTATTTGCAAACCTAAATCCATTTTTCTTATAGCTTTAAGATTGTTTTCCAACTCTTCTTTTATTGTCAGCTGTACAGGTAATCTTGGGATTCTCATCAATTCTTTAGAACTTTCAAATAAATAAAAACTCTCATGAGCAAAGAATTGGGCTAAAGTTTGTAAAAATGCATTAACGCTTTTAAAGCCGCCAGTAAGATTATAAATAATCTTATAGTTATGTTCATATGACTCATAGATTGTTTTAAGCTTTTCACTTAATTCACTTAAGGCATTTTGAAAAAGACTAAAGTCTTTGGTTTGTAAATCGCTTTGTTCAATTATAATAGGTCTAATGCCGCA
>JAJBBH010000114.1 GCA_020532185.1 Candidatus Cloacimonadota bacterium
AGTACTTGCATCTGTGTTTGCCATCCAAACTTTTATAGGCTTTGTTGCATTAATATTCAAGAGTAATATTCCATAAAGTTTTAGCATCGTAATATCACCGCAAATATTGAGTTCATCTGACATGTATAAAGATTGTGTAAGCGAATTACTTGCACCTAATCCAATAGGGTAATAATGGGAAGCTACATTTGAGTACATATTTCCGATATCGATAATAACTGACTCTGTGTGGTGTACAGTTACGTTGAAAACATTAGTTAAGTCATTTGTGCTGTTTTCATCATTATCAAGTACTACTTTGCCACGCAGTTCATAGGTTTGAATTTCTGTTGGTGTCCATGCAAATGTAAAATCGATAGATTCTCCATAATTTATGCTTGTGCCTGCTTGTGATGCCGCAACTTCTCCATCGACTAATAGTTGAACTGTATAGTTATTTTGTGACAGCATACCAGTATTCTTAATTGTGACAGTATAATCATTTTCTTCATTAAGAGTTGGTGTCCATCCACCAGTAATAGCAACAGCAGCTAAGTCATTTTGGTCTGCCCATTCAAAGCCATCAACTAAAAAACCCAAGCCTGCAACAGTAACACATTGAACAGCCATATGGACAGTTTCGCCTATATAGTCATTTAAATCAACTATATACTCTGTCCAAGTTGTGGGAATATTGACATGATGAGCAACTTCCACAGTGAATCCTGAGACGGCTGGCCCATAAGACGAGAGCTTTATAAAAAAAGATTCTGGATGGCTTCCATCAGATGACTGAGCCCAAAACCTGACAAACCTATTTTCGCTTGTAGGAGAGAGTGCAGGCGTAACAAGCCATTCATCGCTGCCAACTACGTTTCCTATAGACTCTGCAACCCATGATCCTTCATAGGCAACCGAGCCAATATTTGCTGCATAGAATCTGCAAAATCCATCACTCAGGTTATGCACTGTCCATGTGTCTGGTATTGTTCCGCTTTCAAAGCCCTCGGGAAATTGGGACCAAAGGCATGCAGTGAAAAGTAGTATCATAGCCAATACTGGTAATTTTTTCTTTGTTGTTTTAAACAAGTAAATCATGTTTACCCTCCTTTTGTTCAGTTAGCTATGTTGATGTTTTCCTCATTTATTATTATTTTCGATTCTAACATATACTTAAAGATTACAATCATTGTATTTTTTAATAAATATATGTCAAGAAAAACCTTGTAGTAGTTTACCAATATACTAATTATGTCAAGAACTGACCAGTTAGCTGGAGTGAATGCATCTTCAGAGCCTTCATTTAGGAAGATAGACACGTCAAGAAACACACACTTGAATTGACAGGCTCTCATATACGGCATGTCAAACGTCAACGACAGGGCTATAACTGGATTAAAACAACTCGAAACCAAGTAAAAATAAAGGCAAAAAAAAAGGGCGGTGTATTCACCGCCCAAAGTATATAATTACAGAAAATTATTTATTCAAATCTGCAGCTTTAATATTGTCTGTTTCTTTTTTAGCAACGATTTCACCTTCAACAAGGCGTATAATAGCCATAGGTGCAGCATCTCCTCGTCTAATTCGAGTTTTAATAATGCTGGTATAGCCACCATTTCTATTAGCATATTTTGGGGCAATATCGTCAAAGATTTTTTTAACTAAAGCATGATCATGCACAACAGCAAACGTGAGTCTTTTATGATGCAAGCTTCCTTTTTTGCCATAAGTAATCACTCTTTCAGCCAAGCTGCGCATTTCTTTTGCTTTAGCTTGAGTTGTTTCAATTTGCCCATGCTCGAAAAGTGAAATGACAAGATTTCTCATCATTGCTCTTCTGTGAGCTGCTTCTCTTCCAAATTTTCTACCAACACATTTATGTCGCATAGGTCTCAACCTTTCTTAATATTTATCATTCGGTTTTTTGCATCTTCAATTTTCTTCAAAATAGAGTCAACATCCATGCCTAAAGTTAAATCAAAAGTAGTTGTCAATTTTTTGATCTCTTCTAAAGACTTCTTACCAAAGTTTCTAAACTTGAGCATTTCTTGTTCTGTTTTACTGACCAAATCGCCGATTGTTTCGATTTTAGCGGCACTTAGGCAATTAGCTGAGCGCACAGTAAGTTCAAGTTCTTTGACATTTATAGCAAGCACTTTTTCAAGTCTTTCAAGCTCTGGATCCATCTCAACTTCTTCAACATAATCTGGTTCTTCTTCGAATTGCACCAATGTTGAATAAAGATCTTTCAATAGTTTTGCTGAAAGATAAAGAGAGTCTTTTGGTTCGATACTACCATTTGTATATATCTCCACGATCAACTTATCAAAGTCAATACGTTCACCAACTCGTTGATTTGCTGTTACAAAGTTTACTTTTGTAATAGGTGAATAAATTGAGTCAACAGGAATAACTCCGACAGGTTTATCTTCTATATCATGTTCATCAGCGGGTGTATATCCTCTTCCTTGACCGACCCAAATTTCCACAAAAAGTTCGGTATCTTCAGTCATATTGCAGAGCACAAGCTCTTTATTTATTACTTTAACTTCTGATGTTTCTTCTATTTCTTCAGCTGTTACAGGTCCAACCCCTTTATGGTGCAAAGTTAGCTTTACTTCATTAAGAGTATCAGACTTAAACACAAGTTTTTTTAAATTCAAGATAAAATCTACATAATCAGAATCACATCCGGGGATTGGAGTAAATTCATGATGTAAACCTTCAATTTTTACAAACTTTGCAGCTGTACCTTGTATTGAAGACAATAAAACACGGCGGAGGGTATTGCCAATTGTTGTTGCATAGCCAGCTTCAAATGGTCCAATTTCAAATTTACCATAAGTGCTTGAATATGTATCTTTATCGATATCTATTTTTGTTGGCAGTTGCAAGGGTTCAAGTAGCATCATATTGACCTCCTATTTTATTTTGAGTAGAATTCTACAATAAGGTTTGCATTTATATCAATTTCTAATTGTTCTCGGTTTGGAGTATATAGAAATTCACCTCTAAAATTACTTCTATCAACGCTTAGCCAATCATAGTGAGATGAGTCCATCGAGTTTTGCAGAGCATCTTGGATAAGCTCCATGGAGCGGCTATTTTCTTTGATTTCTATTTGTTGATTAGGTTTAACTAAGAATGAGGGGATATTGACTTTTTTACCATCAACTTTTATGTGTCCGTGTCTGATGATTTGTCTTGCTGAGTTTCTGCTGGGTGCAAAACCCATACGATACACAACATTATCCAATCTTCTTTCAAGTAAAACCAACAAGTTTTCGCCTGTCTCACCTGATTTTTTATCTGCTATTTCAAAATATTTTTTAAATTGTCTTTCTAAGACTCCATAAATTCTACGTGCTTTTTGTTTTTCACGCAAGTGAATGCCGTAGTCAGTAACTTTTTTACGTGCATGAGAAGTACCATGCTGGCCTGGCACGTATGATCTTCTTTCAAATGAGCATTTTGAAGTCATACAGCGAGCTCCCTTGAGCATTAATTTGGTGCCTTCACGACGGCAAAGTTTACATACTGATCCTAAATATCTTGCCATTTAAATTGCCTCCATTAGATTCTTCTTGCTTTAGGTGGTCTACAACCATTATGTGGAATTGGGGTATTATCTCTGATCATAGTTACAGATAAACCTGCTGCATTTAATGCACGAACTGCTGATTCTCTACCGCCACCAGGACCTTTGATTACTACGCGAACTTTTTTGATTCCCATTTCAATTGCTGTTTTTGCCACCTCTTCTGCAGCAAGCTGTGCTGCAAACGGTGTTGACTTTCTTGAGCCTTTATATCCAACTTTCCCACCGCTTGACCAGGTGATTACATTACCTGCTAAGTCGCTGAGCGAGACAATAGTATTATTAAAGCTTGAGTGGACGGTTGCCATCCCTTCATCTATAGAAAGTCTAACGCGTCTTTTTTTTGTTTTTGATGCTTTTGCTTTTGCCATGTTAAACCTCTATTTCTTTGATCTTTTTAATGCACCTGGTTTTGGACCTTTTCTGGTGCGTGCATTTGTTTTTGTACGTTGACCGCGAACTGGCAATGATCTTTTGTGTCTTTGTCCACGATATGAACCTATCTCCATCAATCTCTTAATATTGAGGGTTACTTGTGTACGTAAAGTACCTTCTACGACAATATCTTCATCATTTTGGATGATATCGCGAAGTGCTTTTTCTTGATCTAATGTCAGATCTTTTACTTTTATATTTTCATCAATATTTGCTTTTGCAAGAATTTTTGATGATGTGGATCTACCTATTCCAAAAATGTAGGTTAGTCCTATCACGACTCGTTTATCGCGGGGCAATTCAATACCTGCTATATGTGCCAATTGACATCCTCCTTTTTAATTAGCCTTGTCGTTGCTTATGCTTTGGATTTGAGGGGCATATTATTCGTATTACGCCGTGTCGCTTGATTATACGACAATCTTTACATATGGGTTTAACTGAAGATTTTACTTTCATTTCAAATTCCTTTCTCGTCAACCTTCACTTGATAAGATAACAGAAATGGTATGCACCATTTATTTATAACGATAGGTTATTCTGCCGCGATTTAAGTCGTACGGGGACAACTCAACTTTAACCTTATCGCCAGGTAGTATTCTTATATAGTTCATCCTTATCTTGCCCGAGCTATGTGCCAATATTTCGTGGCCATTTTCAAGAACAACTCGGTAAGATGTGTTTGGTAGTGCTTCCTTGACAGTTCCTTCCACTTCAATGACACCTGCTTTTGACATAGATAAGTTAGTTCCTTCCTTTTTTAATAATTATTAATTACAACAAGTTTTTGCAATCTATAAACAAGTTTTCAAAATACCCTGCTTTAGTCAAGCAAAATCTCGTAAATTGTTAAAATAGTTCAATGTAGCAAATAAAATATATTGCTTGTTTGAAAACTTACGCAAAATATATTGACTTTTAAGTTTAAATAATTGGTTGATAATTAGATTTCAAAGAACAAAAGGGGCAGAATTATCTGCCCCATTGTGTATAAATTATTTATGACGAACGACCTCTGAGCTTACCTTTTTTCATAAAGCCGTCATAATGTCTCATTACCAAATGTGATTCAATTTGCTTTAATGTATCAAGTGCAACACCCACGATAATGATCAAGCCTGTTCCCCCAAAATAGAATGGAAGATTGGCATATTTTGACATAAATTCGGGTATTACTGCAATGATAGCAAAGAAGATTGCACCTGGCAATGTGATGCGTATCAAAATATTATTGATGTAATTTGCAGTGTTTTTACCAGGTAAAATACCAGGTATATATCCACCATGCTTTTTCATATTTTCTGCCATTTCAACGGGATTCATTGCAATAGCTGTATAAAAATATGCAAAGAATATAATCAAGCCCATATAAAGAACAGTATATAAAGCATGACCTGGTGATAATGTACGAGTTATAAACTCGCTTACTGCTGAGTTGGGTACGAATGTTGCAAATGTACGTGGAAACATAATCACTGATTGGGCAAAGATTATTGGAATAACGCCTGCTGAGTTCACTCTCAATGGAATATGTGTACTTTGACCGCCATAGATTTTTCTACCGATTACACGTTTTGCATATTGTACATTAATTTTTCTGATAGCTTCAGTTACCAAAATAACTGCACCTGTAATTGCAATCATCAAAGCTGCAACGATTATAGCAGTAAGATACTGCATTGTGCCTGTTTTTACCATCTGAAACATTTGGATAAAGCCTTGTGGATAGCGAGCAATAATCCCTGCAAAAATGATTAGAGAAATACCATTCCCAATACCATTTTCAGTGATTTGTTCACCAAGCCACATGATCACCATTGTACCTGTTACCATAGTTACAACTGTTGTAAAGGTAAATAATACTCCGGGGCTATGTACCACATTAGGCATACTTTGCAAGAACACAGCGATACCGATAGCGTTAAATGTTCCGATTATAATAGTTCCATAGCGAGTGATTTGGGTTAGTTTCTTTTGACCTTCGGCGCCTTCTTTTCTGAGCTTTTCAAAGTATGGTATTATACTACCGAGCAATTGTAAAACAATTGATGAGGTGATATAGGGCATAATACCCAAAGCAAAAACTGATGCTCTTTCAAAGTTGCCGCCAACAAAGAGATCAAATAATCCAAAAATTGAATTTTGCCCTTTATCGCTAAAAAATGCTTTCAGAGCCTCGCCGCTAACTCCAGGTGTGGGAATAAAGCTTCCCAACCTGTATAGAATTAACATTAAAGCAGTAAAAAGTATTTTCTTCTTCAATTCTGGGATTTTGAAGACGTTTCTGATACTTTCTAACAAATTACAATACCTCCGCTTTACCGCCAAGCTTTTCTATTGCTTCTGCTGCTTTTTGTGAAAAAGCATTAGCTTTTATGGTAACTTTTTTGTTAAAATTTTCAAGACCATTAGACAATATTTTGACTGGTAAATTGCTATATTTACCTTCTGATCTTATCATTTTGGTATTTTCGAATATTTCAATATCAAATGTGTCGAGCTCAGCATTTTGGATTTGAGTCAAATCTACAATACGATATTCAACGCGAAAGATATTTTTGAAACCACGTTTTGGCAAACGACGTTGCAACGGCATTTGACCGCCCTCGAAGCCAACAGGTATTTTGCCGCCGCTGCGTGCTTTTTGACCTTTGTGCCCCCTACCTGATTGATGACCATAGCCGCTGCCATGACCCTTACCAAGTCGTTTGGATTTCTTTTTTATATTTGGACGTTCCATCTGGTGAAGCATTTTGTCTCCTTCAAAACATAAATTTAGTTTTCATGGCATCTAAAAAGCCACGATTTATTTTGTTAATCAATTTCTTCAACCTTTACAAGGTGGGAAACTTTGTTGATCATGCCACGAATTACAGGGTTGTCATCATGTATTTTTACTTGGTTCATTTTATGTAAGCCAAGTGATTGCATAACTAAGCCCTGCTTTTTATTGTAGCCTATTGTGCTTTTAACTTTGGTTACTTTGAGCTTCATTTTCCCTCCGCACCTGTTAGTTCTGCAAATGTTTTGCCACGTAATCTTGCTGCTTCGCTGACTGTTCTAAGCTCTTTTAAGCCTGCTATTGTTGCTTTAACAACATTGCCAGGCGTGTTTGAGCCCATTGATTTTGCAAGAATATTTGAAATTCCTGCTGCTTCAAATAATGCACGAGCTGTTCCACCTGCGATAATACCAGTACCTTGCGATGCTGGTTTGAGCATGATTTTGCTTGCACCAAATTTGCCTAAGATTTCATGTGGAATTGTTTCACGCACGATAGGTACTCTAAACATATTCTTTTCTGCTTTTTCTTTTGCTTTACGAATAGCATCGGTTACTTCATTTGCTTTACCAATGCCAACACCCAAAGTGCCTTTTCTGTCACCAACCACCACGATTGCATTATAGCTAAAATTTCTACCACCTTTGACAACTTTTGCCACGCGGTTGGTACTAATTATTTTTTCAAATAATTCATTAGATTCAGGATTATTTGTATGATTCAAGTATAACCTCCTATTAGAAATTCAATCCAGCTTTACGAGCACCTTCTGCAAGTGCTTTTACACGACCATGAAATTTATATCCTGCACGGTCAAAGCAGACTTGTGTTATTCCTTTGTCTAATGCTCTTTTTGCTAATTTCTCTCCAACTTCAAAACTCTTGTCGATTTTGGTTTTGCCGTTGAAGCTCTCTTCTTTTACCAATGTTGACATAGATACGAGAGTCTTGCCAACTTCATCATCAATAATTTGTGCATATATATTAGTTAAGCTTCGAAAGACTACAAGTCTGGGTCTTTCAGCTGTGCCGAAAATACGTTTGCGGATTGCTAACTTTCTACGGCTACGAGCTTTTTCTTTTAAGTAAGTAACTGATTTTTTCATTTTAACTCCATTCAAATTTTCAGCCGAGATCTATTAAGCACCAGTTTTACCAGCTTTTATGGTGACGTTCTCATCGCTATAGCGTATACCTTTACCTTTGTAATTCTCTGGAGGTCTCACTGCACGGACTTCTGCTGAGAATTTGCCTAAGTCTTCTTTATGAAAGCCTTTGATAGTTACAATGGATTGGATAGAGAGCTTGCCACCACGTCCACGTGGTACTGCTTCAGATGTGACTGTTATTCCTTTTGGTATTTGCAAATAAACATCGTGGGAATAACCTACACTTAGTTTCAACCAAGGTCCTATGACCTCAGATGAATAGCCAGTGCCAATGATATGAAGTATTTTTTCATAGCCTTCAGATACTCCTTTGACCATGTTAAACAATAAAGATCTTGTTAGACCATGCAAAGCTTTAACACTTCTTTCTTCATTATCACGTTTTACTATTATATGATTATCTTCAATATCTATATTAATGCCTTCTTGTAGTTCGTAAGACAAAGTGCCAAGCTTTCCTGTAACGGTGATATTTCTATCAGCGACATCAATTTTTACGCTGCTTGGGATTTCGATAGGTAAGTTTCCAATTCTTGACATATTAACCTCCTACCAAACCTTACAAACATATTCGCCGCCTGCCTTTTGAGCACGGGCATCTCTGTCTGCAAGAACGCCTTGACTTGTTGATATGATGGCACATCCTGTATTATTATATACTGATGGGATATTAGCTGCTTTTACATAAACACGACGACCAGGCTTGCTGATACGCTCGATGCCTCTCAAAATTGGCTTGCCATCATTTGTATAACGCAAGTTTACAAGGATCTGTTTTCTGAAGATTTTACGTTCAGTGTCTCTTTCGATTATATCGAAATTGTTGATAAAGTTCTCTTTTGCCAGAATTTTTAAAACAGATTCAACCAACTTACAATGATGGACCGTCACCTGTTTATGTCCGGCACGATATGCATTTCGTACTTTTGTTAATGCATCAGCTATCGGATCACTAATACTCATTTATTTCCTCCAATTTTTACCAGCTGGCTCTTCTTACGCCAGGAACTTCACCGTTTGCTACAAGCTTTCTAAAGCATAAACGGCATATACCAAAGTCGCGCATAAATGCTCTTGATCTACCGCAAACTTGGCAACGATTATAAGCTCTAACCTTAAATTTAGGCTCTTTTTGTTGTTTTACTACCCATGATTTTTTAGCCAAAGTAGTCTCCTTTTCGCTTAATCTAGTTGTTTGCTTCTCGTTTAACAAATGGCATACCCATCAGTTTTAAAAGCTCTCTGCCTTCTTCATCTGACTTCGCACTTGTTATTAAAGCAATATTTAATCCTCTGATTTCATCGATCTTTTCATATTCGATCTCTGGAAAAACTGTCTGTTCTTTGATTCCTAAAGAATAGTTACCTCTACCATCAAAGGCATTGATAGGTACTCCCTTAAAGTCTCGAACACGAGGTAAAGTAATTGATACTAAGCGATCAAAAAATTCATACATTACTTCGCCTCTGAGCGTAACTTTGCAACCGATAGGCATACCTTCTCTTAACTTAAAGTTAGAAATGGACTTTCTTGCTTTGGTAATGAGTGGTTTACGACCTGTGATTTGAGTCATATCTTTGACTGCATTATCAAGCAATGCCTTGTTTTGTGTTGCCAATCCGACGCCCATAGAAACAACTATTTTCTCAAGTTTTGGTACTTGATTGACATTTTTATAGTTAAATGTTTTTTGTAATGTAGGTGTTACCTCATTTATATACATTTCTTTTAAGCGGTTCATACATTACTCCTTATTAGATTTCATCGCCCGATTTATGGCATACACGTACACGACGATCACCAACTACTCTAAAAACTGCTTTAGTAACACTATTGATTTTGGAATTCCAAAGCATTACATTTGATACATCAATAGGTGCTTCTTTTTCGATGATACCACCTTGTTGATTTTGTTGGCTGGGTCTTGTACTTTTTTTGATAAGATTTACTCTCTCAACGATTACACGTCGCGTCTTGGGAAATACTTTAAGAACTTTACCTTTGATGCCTTTATATTTACCAGTTAAGACTACTACCGTATCACCTTTGCGAATTCTTAATTTGTTGTTCATTTCCGACTCCTACAATACTTCTGGCGCAAGGGAAACAATTTTGGTAAATTGTTTTTCTCTTAATTCGCGTGCTACTGGACCAAAGATTCTACTGCCTTTGGGCTCCATACGATCGTCAATTATTACTGCAGCATTATCTTGAAAGCGAATATAAGAACCATCGGCTCTACGAACTTCTTTGGAGGTCCGAACTATTACTGCCTTCTCTACACTACCTTTTTTAACTTTTGAGCCTGGCGATGCTGATTTGATTGCTACGACGACAATATCTCCCACTGATGCATACTTTCTTCTGGTCCCACCAAGTACTCTTATGCATAAGGCTTTCTTACCGCCTGAATTGTCAGCAATATTTAATCTACTCTCTACTTGTATCATGCTTAGACTCCTTATTTAGATCTTTCAACTATGCGAATGATCTCCCAACGCTTTTGACGGCTATGGGGTGCACATTCTCTTATCTCAACTATATCGCCTTCGTGGCAATTATTCTCTTCATCGTGAGCCATGAATTTTTTATGTTTTCTAACGACTTTTTTGTATAGAGGGTGCATAAATTGTTTCTCAACTCTAACTACAACACTCTTATCCATTTTGTCGCTAACTACCGTACCGATTTTCTTTACTCTTCTTTCGATAGCCATTTATGACCTCTCAATTGCATTATTTTTTTCAGTTATAATGGTTAAGGTACGTGCAATATCACGACGCACGTCTTTTATACGTGAGGTGTTTTCCAATCGATTGCGTACCTTTTGAATACGAAGATTAAAGAGCTCTTCTTTAAAATCTTCGACTCGTTTATTTAATTCATCTATCGTTAAATCGCGTAATTCAGCTGCTTTCATAGTTCAACTCCCTCACGTGCAATTACTTTTGTGGTTATAGGTAATTTATGGCTTGCGAGGCGCATTGCTTCGCGTGCTATTTCATGGCTCACACCTTCAAGCTCAAATAATACTCTACCTGGCTTGACCACTGCTACCCAGTGATCTGGTGCTCCTTTACCTTTACCCATACGTGTCTCTGCTGGTTTTGATGTAACTGGTTTGTCTGGAAAGATGCGAATCCATACACGGCCAACACGTTTCATATGTCTAGTGATAGCCACACGTGCTGCTTCGATTTGACGGCTATTGATCCATCCAGCTTCGGTTGCGATTAAGCCATAGTCTCCAAAGCTTACATTACAGCCTGTAAAGGCAAGCCCTGATCTACGACCTTTCATTTGTTTTCTATATTTTACTTTTTTTGGTGCTAACATTATTATATCTCCTTGCTCAAGATATCACCTTTGTAGATCCATACCTTAATGCCGATAATACCGTAGGTGGTAAATGATTCTACTATTGCAAAGTCTATGTCTGCACGAAGTGTTTGCAATGGTGTACGACCTTGTTGATATCGTTCTGTTCGAGCCATTTCTGCGCCTCCAAGACGACCAGAGCATTGGATCTTAATTCCCAAAGCACCGTCGCGGAGAGAGTTACGAATTGCTTGTTTCATTGCACGGCGAAAAGATACACGTTCTTGTAATTGACGTGCTACTTCTTCGCCGACCAAGCGTGCATCAAGCCATGCTTTGCTGATTTCTTTAATATTGATAAATACTGTGATTGGGCTTTCGCGATCTTTGTTTACCAAGTGTGTTATTTCTGTTCTTAATGCATCAATTGCTTCACCTTTTCTGCCAATTACTTGTCCTGGTCTTGCAGTTTCGATATCTATATTAATCGAGTTACTTTTACGTGCAATTAATACATTAGATGTCATTGCACCTTTTAAGCGATTTTTGATATATTTCTTGATCTTCAAATCTTCATGAAAATTCTGTAAATATTCTTTACCTTCGCTATACCACACAGATTGATGAGATTTATTGATACCAAGGCGAAATAAATTAGGATTAATTTTTTGTCCCAAAGGTTCCCCCTATTCTTTTTCTGCAATGCCGATTGTTATATGGCATGATCTTTTTCTGATGACAGTTGCACGACCTTGAGCACGTGGACGAAAACGCTTCATTGTGCGTCCTTCATCGGCATAGGCTTGATTTACTATCATATTGTCTATTTCTATTTTACCATTCTGCTGAGTTACATTTGCAACTGCTGAATTAAGCAATTTTACCAAGTCTTGAGATACTCGCTTTGTTGAAAAAACCAATATCTTCTGAGCTTCGTTAACACTCTTACCGCGTATCATATCAAGTACTAAACGTGCCTTACGAGCTGACCCGCGATGGTTGTTTAATTTTGCATAAGCTTCTATTTTTTTAATATCTTCCATTGATCAACCTCTTATCTTCCAACCTTTTTCTTTTTCTCTTTGTGCCCACGATAAGTGCGAGTAGGAGAGAATTCACCAAGTTTATGACCAACCATATTTTCAGTTACATAAACAGGCACGAATTTCTTGCCATTATGTACTGCAAAGGTATGACCAATAAAATCAGGTGTGATAGTAGATCTACGTGACCATGTCTTTACTACAGATTTTTTATTCTCTTGATTTAGAACAATTATCTTTTTCATCAAATGATCATCAATGAAAGGTCCTTTTTTAATTGAACGAGCCATATATTCTCCTATTTCTTAGACTTCGCTTTGATAATATACTTGTTAGAGTATTTTTTACGGTTACGTGTTTTGCCACCTTTAGCTGGCTTGCCCCATGGTGATACGGGATGTCCACCGCCTGAGGTTTTACCTTCTCCACCACCCATTGGGTGATCAACTGGGTTCATCGCAACACCGCGTACCTTAGGTCTTCTACCTAACCAACGGGTGCGACCAGCCTTACCAAGCCAGATAATATTGTGTTCAATATTACTTACTTGACCTATTGTAGCATAACATTCCTTACGTACTAAATGAACATCACCAGATGGCATTTTGACGTGTACATAATTACCTTCTTTTGCCAATACTTGTGCAAAACTACCTGCTGAACGACATAGCTGACCACCTTTATTCATGGTAAATTCAACATTATGGACTGTTGAACCGAGCGGAATAAATTCTAATGGTAGTGCATTGCCTGTTACGATTGGTGCTTTTGGTCCTGACATAAGGTTATCACCTACTTTTAGACCAACAGGTGCAATTATATATCTTTTTTCTCCGTCTGCATAGTGTAACAAAGCGATACGTGCTGTGCGATTAGGATCATATTCTATTGCTGCTACTTTTGCTGGAATTCCAATTTTATTTCTTTTAAAATCAATTATTCTGTAAGCTCTTTTATGACCGCCACCACGACGACGGATCGTGATACGACCCATATTATTGCGACCTGCTTTTTGTGGTCGTGGCTCAATCAAAGATTTTTCAGGCTTTGATTTTGTTATTTCTTCAAATGTATAACCTGTGCGATAGCGCATGGTTGGTGTTACTGGTTTATATTTTTTGATTCCCATTTTTAGCTCCTGCCTTAAATCTCAAAATCTGCAATAGATTGTCCACTCTTAACGGTAACGATAGCCTTTTTCCAATGTGGTCTTCTGCCTTTATAGCGACCTAATGTCTTGGGCTTACCGTTCATACGAATGGTGTTAACATCGATTACATCAACAGAAAATACTCTTTCTATTGCTTTTTTGATTTCAATTTTATTAGCATTGATACTTACTTTAAAGGTATATGCATTTTGGATTGCTTGAGCTTGTGTAGATTTCTCTGTAAACAATGGGCTGATGATTATTTCTCTTGGGTTTTTCATTATTCAAATACCTCCACTGCTTTTTGAAGTGCGTCTTCGGTCATTATGAGGTATTTACAATTCAATACTTCATAAGCGTACAAGCCATCTGCACGATCCATATTAGTTTGCGGAATATTACTAAATGATTTGATGATATTACGATCTGAATCATTTATTACCATAAGCTTCTTGCCTTTTTCTGGTGCAATTTTATTCAATAATGCTACAGCTGTTTTGGTGCAAGGCTTATCAAAGCTCAATGCTTCGATGATGATTACTTGATTTCCCTTAGCTTTTTCTGTTAAAGCTAACTTAAGTGCAAGTCTCTTCTTCTTTTGTGGAATTTGTGAATACCAGTCTTTGGGCTTGATTGCAAATGCCATACCGCCACCACGTCTGACTGGTGTTCGATTATTACCCATACGTGCATTACCAGAGCCTTTTTGCTTAAAAATCTTTCTGGTACTGCCACGAACTTCTCCACGTCCTTTTTTGCAAACTGTGCCTTGACGCTGATTTTGCAAATAAGTCTTGATTACTTCATAAAGGAGGGATTGTGGGTTATTATGATCTTTGAGTTCTACAGCAAAAAGTGATTCGGGCAAATGAATTGTGCCGATCTTCTCACCGTTCGCTGAATATTTTATAGCTTCTATCATTGACTTACCTCTTATTACTTACTCAAATAGATTAAGCCGTTACGATGACCAGGTACTGCACCTTTGACCATCACCAAGTTGCGTTCTTTATCAAGCTTAACTATTTTTAAGTTTTTTACTGTTACGCGATCTACACCAAAATGACCAGGCATTTTGCGTCCTTTGATTACTCTGCTTGGTGTAGCACTTTGACCAATTGAGCCACCTCCACGAAAGCTCTCATGCACGCCGTGTGATGAGATAAAACCTTTAAAATTATGGCGCTTCATGACTCCAGAAAAGCCACGACCTTTGGAGATGCCTATTACTTTTACTATCTCGTTTTCTTGAAATATATCAAGATCCAAAGATTGTCCTTCGCTAAAATCATCTATCTGATTGACTCTGAATTCGCGTAAATAACGATATGCTTTTGAATTGTGCTTTTTGAAGTGTCCCATTACTGGTTTCTTCACTTTGCGTTCTTCTATTTCTTCAAATCCTAATTGAATTGCATTATAACCGTCGCTCGCTTGGGTCTTCTTTTGTACAATTGTACATGGACCAACCTCAAGTACTGTAACGGGAATGACTTTGCCATTACTATCAAAGATTTGAGTCATAGCTATTTTTTTGCCTATTAAACCGAGCATTCCTGATCCTCCTAAACTTTGATTTCCACATGAACCCCAGCTGGAAGATTGAGTTTCTTCAAAGCAGTAGTTGTTTGCGGAGTTGCATTGATAATGTCGATCATTCTCTTATGTACAAGCATCTCATACTGATCTCGTGCCTTACGATTGACGTGAGGGGATCTTAAGATAGTATATAATGTACGCTCTGTTGGTAGGGGAATTGGACCTACAATCTTGGCGCCTGTATCACGTGTGTTTTTTACAATTTCTGCCACAGATTTATCTAATAAACGATAATCGTACGCTTTTAGTCTAATTCTGATGCTATTGGCTTTTTCTGATTTACTCATTTTTACTCCTTATTCAATTACTTCGCCTACCACGCCAGCACCTATCGTTCTGCCGCCTTCTCTGATTGCAAAGCGAAGTCCTTGTTCCATTGCGATTGGAGTGATGAGCTCCCCGCTGATGGTCACATTGTCGCCAGGCATTACCATTTCGATCCCTTCTGGAAGCTTCAGGGTACCTGTTACGTCTGTGGTACGGAAATAGAACTGAGGGCGATAACCATTAAAGAATGGCTTATGACGACCTCCCTCTTTTTCGGTGAGGATATAGGTCTCTCCTTTGAATTTGGTATGTGGCTTGATTGTCTTGGGTTTTGCCAATACCATACCGCGCTCAATATCTGTTCTACCTATACCGCGAAGCAAAACACCGATATTGTCTCCTGCCTCTGCATGATCCATTATCTTGCGAAACATTTCAATACCTGTGCAAACTGTTTCGATTGTCTCTTTAATACCAAGACGCTCAACTTTGTCGTTAAGCTTTAAAACGCCTCTTTCAACTCGGCCTGTGGCAACGGTGCCACGACCAGGAATTGAAAAAACGTCTTCAACTGGCATTAAAAAAGGCTTGTCTACACTGCGCTCTGGTAATGGAATGTATTCGTCAACTTTGTCCATCAACTCTTGAATACGCTTTTCGCCCTCTGGATCACCATTCAAGCCTTTTAACGCTGAACCGTGAACGAAGGGTATGTCATCACCTGGAAAACCATATTGAGCTAATAGCTCGCGAACTTCTAATTCGACAAGCTCTAATAACTCATCATCATCAACAAGATCGCATTTGTTTAAAAATACAACCATTGCTGGAACACCTACTTGCTTGGCAAGTAAAATGTGCTCACGAGTTTGAGGCATTGGACCATCTGCTGCTGATACAACAAGTATCGCACCGTCCATCTGTGCTGCACCAGTAATCATGTTTTTTACATAATCCGCGTGTCCAGGACAGTCAACGTGTGCGTAGTGACGGGTCTCTGTCTGGTATTCTACGTGCGATGTCGCAATCGTGATACCTCTTTCTTTTTCTTCTGGAGCATTGTCGATGCTGTCAAAAGAACGGGCAGCTGCACCACCAACTTTTGCTAAATATGCGGTAATCGCTGCAGTTAATGTAGTCTTACCATGATCGACGTGACCAATAGTACCTACATTTACGTGTGGCTTAGTTCTTACAAACTTCTCCTTAGCCATTTCTTTCCTCCATAGATCTAAAGCCTTATAGGCTTAACACTTCGGTAGTACTTATTCGTTTATTTCTACCTGATTCGAACCATATTGTATAATATAGTTTTCATGTCAACTACTTTTTTACTTTTTTTTGATTTTGTTGTATTTGGGCTTAAATTGGCTATCCAAAATACAATTAATACAAGTCTTTATATAACTCTTTTGAAAGAAATATTTTGATATAAACGTCGTATGTACTCCTCGTATGTACAAGTTTCCGACTTGTACACCAAAAACCCACCATTGCACGACCAACCAACCCTCGTATGTACAAGTTTCCGACTTGTACACCAAAAAACCCACCATTGCCCGACCAACCAACCCTCGTATGTACAAGTTTCCGACTTGTACACCAAAAACCCACCATTGAATAAACCTAACGGTTTATCTTTCGGACAAGCACAAGGCATTGTCCCTACATACATCATCGAATCTCAATATGTTTTCGTTTCTTCAGCTTGACGACGGTTCGTTGACACTTCGCCTGCAATTTTTTTTAAAAAGTAAAAAGGTAAAAAAGATAAAATTTTACTCGAGTGTTCTCACAAGGCGAAAGCCCAAACTGCTGTAACTATTGCCAGGACTATTGTAGTTGCGAAAAGCCACACGGCAGTAGACATCGTTGTGGAGCCAGCTGCCGCCACGATTGACGCGGTTAGACCCACTATTTGGACCCCTCGGATTACTACTTGGGCTACTACTATAATATGAACTATCATACCAATCCCAACACCATTCCCAAACATTACCACTCATATCATAAATACCTAATTCATTGGGTGCTTTGGTGCCGACATCATGAGTTCGACTACCTGAATTACCATTATACCATGCGACATTGCCAACAGTATTTGAACCTGAGTAA
>JAJBBH010000095.1 GCA_020532185.1 Candidatus Cloacimonadota bacterium
CATACGAGGGAAACTTGTACATACGAGAGTTGGTTGATCGGGTAATGGTGTTTTTTTTGGTGTACAAGTCGGAAACTTGTACATACGAGGGAAACTTGTACATACGAGAGTTGGTTGATCGGGTAATGGTGGGTTTTGGTGTACAAGTCGGAAACTTGTACATACGAGGGAAACTTGTACATACGAGAGTTGGTTGATCGGGTAATGGTGTTTTTTTTGGTGTACAAGTCGGAAACTTGTACATACGAGGGAAACTTGTACATACGAGAGTTGGCTGGTCGGGTAATGATAGGTTACCAACAAAAAAAAACTTTCTTAAATCCTCTCCAAACTCTACTTTATCTGTATATCTTACACTATTTAACATATTTTTTTAAATGCACAACTCATTTTAGAAATAATGAAAGATGAGAAAAGCATCAACAAACCCTCAAAAAAACCTCAATTAATCTTTGTATAAAATTCTTGCAATAATTGAAGAGTTAGTTTTGAAGTCTATTCATAATAACAGAGAGATTGCCGAATTATTTCTGCGATATTTCAACTTTGTGTATCATTATTGCAGACAAATTACAAGATATGCTTTTATAAGTTAATGAGCATTATTGTCAGTTACCATTAATAATTAGATAGTATATTAATAAAAAGATTGACAGATTTATTGCTAATATCAAAGTGGTTAAACTAACATCTTTGCATTATAATAGAGTATAAACAAATTTAAATAGGAGTGTTAAGTGCAATATTTAGCAGGTTTACTTGGTATGGTTTGTGACATTTATGTATGGATAATAGTGATCAGAGCTTTGATATCTTGGTTTTCACCTGATCCATATAATCCTCTTTATCGAATGCTCATAAATATAACCGAGCCAGTTTTATCTCCATTTCGTAAAGTTTTGCCAAGTTTTGGAGGACTTGACTTGTCTCCAATTATCGTCATACTAATAATATCATACGTTATAAAGGGTATGGTATTGCCTTTTATTGCTGGATTATAAATAATTCAAAAAAGGAGCACTATTATGTCAATAAAGTTTGATATAACACCTATAGAGATCAAGCACAAAGAGTTTAAAGGCTCATTATTTGGTTTTAGTAAAAAAGAAGTACAAGAGTATTTACAGTTGATTTCAGCACAGATGGAAGACTTGATAGCTCAAAAAGACAATGGTCACGAGAAAGCCAATATTTTTGATGATAGAGCTCAGTCGGCATTATTAAATGAGCAACTTCAAAAGAAAGAAGAATTGATCAGCAGAACCCTTATGCAGGCAGAAAACACCAAAAATGAAATTTTAAGAAATGCAAATCAAGAGGCAGAAAATATTGTACGTTCTGCCGAATTAGCAGCCAAAAAAGCAATTGACGATACAAAACAATATATCAATTCATTAAAACATCATTACGAAACAACAAAAGAAATTAAAAGACAATTCTTGATGGAAACTCACGCTCAAGCAACAACATTTGTCAAAAGAATAGAACAAGATCCACTGATGGATAAGAGCAAAGAATCAGAAATGGACTCCGGATTTGCACAAGCAAGTCACATTAATCTGGAGCAACAAGATGATAAGTAAAATGAATGAAACAGTTCATTATCTGAAGAGCAAAATACCATTTGAACCACAAATAGGCATTATTTTGGGCACAGGGCTCAATGACTTGGCAGCGGCAGTTGAGCAAAGTATTGAAATACCTTATGAAGAAATACCAGGCTTTGTAAAATCAACAGCACCATCTCATCAAGGAAAGCTTATTGCAGGCTATATTTCTGATATGCCTCTTTTGATGTTACAAGGCAGATTTCACTTTTATGAAGGCTATAATATGCAAGAAGTAACTTATCCAATAAGAATATTTAAACTATTGGGCGTCAAGTACTTGTTTGTAACTAATGCTGCAGGTAGCTTAAATCCTGCGATGAAACCAGGTAGCCTTGTAATGCTCTCTGATCATATTAATATGATGGGAACTAATCCATTAATTGGCTTGAATATGGATGATTTTGGAGAGAGATTTCCAAGTATGCATGAGCCATATAGCCTCATTTTACAAGATATCGCACGCAGCTTTTCCAAATCAAATAATATTGATTTATATGAAGGAGTTTATTGTGCTGTAACAGGACCATCTTTGGAAACAAAAGCCGAATGTAAGCTTTTTGCATCACTTGGTGCAGATTTAGTTGGAATGTCAACTGTTCCAGAGGTTATTGTTGCAAAACATTCTAATATGGATGTCTTAGCTATATCAGTAGTTACAAATTTAAGTAATATATTTCATAGTGAAGCACATAGTCAAGAAGAAATACGAGATAATGCAAAAAAAGCATCAGTTAATTTGATAAAAATAATTAAGAACATATTATATGAATTGTATCAGAAGGAGAAATAAATAATGGCTGTAGAAAGATTACCAGATGATGTATTGAAGCAATACGAAGATGTTCTTTTGAAAGAAAGAGAAGATTCGTTAATGCTGATAAGCAGTATGAATGAGTCGCAAAAAAAAGGCTCAAAGAATAGCTCAGGAGATTCATCAAGTTATGCATTTCATCAAGCAGATCAAGGAACTGATACTGCAGAGCTTGAAAAACAGGCACATCTTATTGACATCGAAAGTAAAAAGTTGAAATCAATTAACGAAGCTTTAAAAAGAGTTCACAATAAAACCTATGGTATATGTGAAATTTGTGGAGAATATATACAAAATGCACGCTTAAAAATTATACCTTATGCACGCTTTTGTGTTGGCTGTAAATCAAAAGAAGAGAAAAGAAAAAAGAAATAAGAATGATAGCAAAACAGTATAAATACCTTTGGTTGTCCATTGTAGTCGTGTTTTTGGACCAAATTAGCAAAATAATAGTAAGAATTACAATGCCAATAGGCAATGGGTTTTCAGCACCATCAATACCAGTATTAGGAGAATTATTTAAGCTCACCCATGTGCAAAATTGCGGTGCAGCTTTCAGCCTAAGTTTAGGCTCAGCAACATTCAATCGTATCGCTTTCACAGCGATAACGGCTGCTTTTTTAATAGTGATATTCTTTATTTTAAAAAAGACAGAGTCGAAAGTTGAACAAATTGCATACCCATTGATAATCGGTGGTGCAATCGGGAACCTTATAGATAGGGTATTTATTGGCGGAGTTACTGACTTTTTAGACGTTGACTTTCCTGATTTTATAATGGAACGATGGCCAATTTTTAATATTGCGGATAGTGCCATTGTCGTTGCTATAACTATATTAATTATATATTTTATATTCTTTGAAAAAAAAGCATTGGAGGCTAAATGAAAAAGGTCCTTTTATTAACAGCCATTCTCTTTTCAATGCTAAGCTTGTATGCCCAAACTATTACACCTATTGCAAACATACAAGACAGCATAAGCTATTATAATAATCGAACAGTTACTATTCAGGGAGTGGTAACTATTGGTAGTGGACTATTGCATAATAGCCAGTTAAAGGCTTATATTCAAGATGATTCTGGGCGTGGAATAATGCTATTTGATTACAATATTAACAATAATTATTCGAATAATATTGTTAGAAGAAATCTATTAAAAGTAACGGGCACAGTAACAGAACATCAAGGAATTACAGAAATCACTAACTTTACTTTTGAGCCTTTGGATCAGGGTTTGTCTTTGCCAGTTATAGATCTTTCAATAACTGAAGCACAAAATTATCAGTATTGGGAAGGCACATTGGTTAGAGTGGAAGGCGTGTTGACAGAAGATCCTTATTATGTTGGTGGTGGAGCTAATATCACTTTAAAAGACGAACAAAATAAAAGACTCGCTTTTCGTGTTTGGGATACAACAGGAATTGATTATTCTCGCTTAAAAGTAGGTATACCAGTAGAAGCAATGGGTGTTGTTAGCCCTTATAATAATGCAAGTCAAGTATTGCCTGCATATCAGACAGACTTTAAAATATTAATTACAGAACCTCAAATACACAATGTGCAAATAAGCCCCCAAAACCCTTTTGTCGATCAAGAAATAAGTATAACAGCTGAGATTGTAGATTATGATGGTAATATCGCAGAAGCTAAGCTATACTATCGTTTAGGCGATGAAACTGAATTTGATAATATTATTGACATGACAAAAACAAGCGGCAATAATTACGCAGCAAAATTGCCTGCATTTAACACTATTTCAGATGATGAGGGAGAATACATATTATATATCGAAGCTGTGGATAATGAAGATAATTTTGTTAGATCACAAATGCATAATGTTAAAGCTTTGAAAAGAAGACCTATAATCACAGGAATCAGATTTAATAATGCACCAGAAGCAGAAGAAGAGCTTATTGTTCTGGCAAATGTAACAGATACAGATGGTTATATCAAAGAAGTTACTTTATTGTATTCTACTAAAAAGAACTCTTTTCACGAAATAGAGATGGATAGTATTGCCGTTAATACATATGAAGCAAGAATTCCAGGACAAAAATCGGGAGATATTGTTAATATCAAAGTCTGGGCAATGGATGACTCTCTTTTGGTATCAGAAAAAGATACTTTTGATAATGGAGAACCAGCACGCTTTATATACCCTGTGAAAGAGCATAAAGCAGTGTTAAAAATCAGCCCAAAAGTATATAATATCTATAATGGAGATGATATTGAAATTGCGTATTTTGGCAAAATTGGCGATAAAGCAATTATCAGGATATATAACGGTGCAGGAAAGCTAATTGCAACTCCAATTAACACAATTCTAAGTAATGCTGATGGAATTAATTTTTATAAATGGAATGGCAAAAATAAAGATTTTCAACATGTAGAACCGGGCATTTATATTTGCCATTTGGAAATAACAGACAGAGCAACAGGCAATAAAAATACCGCACAAGCACCCATTGTAATTGGAATGAAGTTGAAATAAGGAGGATCAGATGAAAAAAATACTTTTAATTATCTCTTTTCTACTAATTACGAGTTTCTATTTGTTTGCCTTATTCGATGATTATGAACCATCTGTTCGTGCAAGATCAATGGCAGGTGCATATACAGCAACAAGCGATAGCTATGATGGCATATTTTATAATCCAGCAGGTATATCATTGGCAGGAAATCAATATGGCGGTGCTTATACAAAGCTTTATGGCAATAGTTTTACTGCACTTACAACAGTTGGTGGCACAATTAAAACAAAGATAGGCTCTGTCGCTTTAGGCTTTCAAGATATGTCTGTTGAATATCAAGACATTAACCTTATGGGAGAAAGAACTTTTAGTATAGGACATAGTGTATGCCTTACAAAAGATGTAAACTCAGAGGTGTATTTTGGTTGGGCTGGTAATATATATAATCTTAGTTTTGATGAAATGGGCAATCAAAACTCATTCGGGGTCAATGCTGGAATCATTGCTATCCTTCATTCGCGTACAAGACTAGGCTTTAATGTTACAAATATCAATAAACCAAAAATAGGTTCAGAAAATGAACACCAGCTGCCACAAAGACTTGCGGCAGGTATTTCTTATGTTCCTTATCAAGGGGTTACTACTGCATTCGATATTAAGAAAGATTGGCATGGCGACACAGAATATCGTGCAGGAATTGAGGTAGAAGTGCATCCAATGCTTTTGCTTAGAACAGGAGTGAGAAACAATCCAGCAAGCTATTCATTTGGTTTTGGAATTAAGCCTTATAAAGGGTTTGAGCTCGATTATGCAATGAGTACTCACTCTGTGCTCAACCCAACTCATCACATCGGAGTTAAGCTTTTTTGATGCATATCTCAAATCGTAATTATTAAACTATACAATAGTGAGATGACTTTTAAGTTACAATGAATTATGATCTCATATTGATTTTTGTTTCAAAAGTTAGGTATGAAAGTATTAATCTGAAACAATAAAACACAATCTGATTAAAAGGAGAATAATGGCAAAGCTATTTGGAAAAGACTATCATGAACACTCTAACACTTGGTACTTTAAAGAAAAAACTGAACAATATCGTAAAGACGAAATAAGCTATGAAGTGATTAAAGATGAGTCTGATAATTTTATATTTACTTTTACCATTTCTCCTTTTTATTATGATAATAAAGATATAAGATTAAAGCTAAAGTACAATACACACACCAATAAGGTTGATTCATATGAATGCTCAGAGTGTACAAAAACTCTCTGTAAACATTATCTTAGTATTTTACAATTTGGTTATCATCATATTCCATCGCAAGTATTAGAAAAGAAATGGGTTGTTACTTATCAATCATCTTTGACATCTTACAATGAATATTGGCAAAAGATCAAGTTAAATAGCTCTATAAGGATTTTTGGTCTGGCAGATAAGCCAGAGGCAAAAATTAAGATTCTGTTTGATGGATATGATAATATTGACATAGTCTCTGTTGGGCTTATGTACTCTAATAAACTGCCTGATAATTTTCCTGAGGAAGAACTTGATTTTCTCAAGCAAGTTTATCCAATCTTTTCTGAGAATGAGCTGGTTTTGATTGAGAAATTAAGTGAGTTAAAATCATCAGTTTCAAGAAAAAAGAATACATTTTCACTGCATAAGAAGGATTTTAGCAAATGTGTTTTGTATTTAAAATCGCTTTTAGGGAAAATATTTATTGAGTATAGTGATATAAAATTAAAGATTTCAGATACTATGAGTCCTATAAATTTTTATCTGGAAGAGATCGATGCTTATAATTTTCGTTTGAAAATATTTGAAACAGATACTTTTGATAGTTTTTATTCTGGGAAAAGTTCGTATATTTATAAAGAAAACACACTCCATCCAATTGATATACCCTTAGCAGCGGATATAATTAATCAGATATTTGAAAATTCTTTTTTCCTAAAAAGACATGAATTGATATACCTTGTTACTGTATTAAAGCGGCAGTTGGAGCTGACAAATTGTACAATAGATATTCCCGATTCCACAGTTTTACCCGAATACTTTGAAAACCCTCCACATGTGTTTTTAAGCTTTAAAAAGGAAAAAAAACATATCTATATGAGTGCAAAACTTAAGTATTCAGATACTGTATTTTTGCCCTTGAATGTCTTAAATCTGAAAGCTGAATTGATTGAATATAAAGTAGATCACCATAAAATATGGTTTTATATTTCACCTAATATTGCATATGAAATACAAGAGTTTTGTAATAATATATTGAAAATACCATGCGAAGATCTGATTAATGAGTCTGCATATCTATTTAAAAGTAAGATTGAGATAGAGAATTTAAAAAAAGGCTTATTTGAGTTTGACAAAGAAAATTGGGAAATAGAAATAGAAGATGAGCTTAAAAATGAATTTATTTATCGTATAACTCTCAATCCTATTATCAAGTTGAAAGCTGGAGAATCAATAGAGTGGTTTTCATATGAATTGAGCTATGAATTTACAGACTTGAGCATAAGTCAAGATGAGCTGAGAAAGTATTTTAAAAGCGGCGAAAAGTTTTTGAAAACTAAAGACGGTCAGCTTGTGTTTATTAATAATAAAGAAGTCTTTGACGAGATAGAAGATATCATTAAAAAAAGCCAAAAAGATAAAGATCAAAAGTATAGGGCTTATTTGTATAAATTGCCGTGGATATATCAATTAACTTCAATCAACCCAGCAATCAAAATATATGGAGACGATTATCTCGATGAAATGTATCAAAACCTATTAGATAGAAAATTATCGAAAACTCAAGAGATTTCATTGAGTTTACGAGCCATAATGCGTAGTTATCAAAAATCAGGTTTTGCATGGATTAAGATGCTTGAAAAATATAGATTAAATGGTATTCTTGCTGATGATATGGGCTTGGGTAAAACATTGCAAGCAATATCAATAATTGCAAGTCACCCACAGAGCTTTAAACACCTCATTATATGCCCAAAAACACTCTTGTATAACTGGGCAAATGAGTTTGATAAGTTTGCTCCACATATATCTTATTTAGTTTATGAAGGTTTGAAAGAAGAAAGACATGCACTCTTGGAAAATATGAACGTGCAAGTTGTCTTAGCCTCTTATGCTATCATACAAAATGATCTGACAGATTTGGAAAAGTTTAAATTCCATTATGTCATCATTGATGAGGCACAACACATAAAGAACCCCACAACTTTGCGTGCAAAGGCAATAAAAAAGCTTAATTCAGTCCATAAACTTGCTCTAACAGGAACACCTCTCGAAAACAATATAGTCGAATTATGGTCAATTTTTGACTTTTTGATGCCTGGTTATTTACCATCTCTTCCAAAATTTAGACAGATAAGCACAGATCACGATGCAAGTGATGAAAATAACCCGATTCAGCGTTATATAAGCCCCTTTATTCTAAGAAGGAAGAAACAGGATGTATTAATTGAATTGCCAGATAAACAAGAGCAAACTGTTTTTTGTAAAATGTCTGAGATTCAAGAGCAATACTATGTAAATATTCTCAATTCAGTCAAACAAAACCTTGTAAATAATGACAAAGATTCAATAAACTATATTCACTTGCTGGCTGCATTGACAAGATTGAGGCAGATATGTGACCACCCTTATTTAATAGATCGTGATGTGCAGTTGAAGCCTGGAATGTCGGGTAAAGTTGATCTCTTTGAAGAACTTGCTGTTGATGCATTTAGGAGCGGCAAGAAGTTTTTAATATTTAGCCAATATATTTCAATGCTGGAAATATTACGAGATGTTTTAGGAAAAAATGAAATACCGTTTGAATATCTCGATGGCTCAACACAAGAAAGACAAAAAGTAATAGATCGATTCAATAATAATGACAAGATTAGGGCATTTTTAATTAGTTTAAAAACAGGTGGTTATGGAATAAATCTGACTGCAGCTGATACTGTATTTATAATTGATCCATGGTGGAATCCGATGGTGGAAAATCAAGCAATAGATAGAGCTTATCGTATTGGTCAGACCAAGAAAGTAAATGTTTATAAGCTAATTACCAAAGGCACTGTTGAAGAAAAAATTATGCTTTTACAGCAGAATAAAAA
The DNA here is from genome assembly GCA_020532185.1 of Candidatus Cloacimonadota bacterium. Lineage (GTDB taxonomy): Bacteria > Cloacimonadota > Cloacimonadia > Cloacimonadales > WRIO01 > JAGOCT01. The sequence goes on from JAJBBH010000095.1 coordinate 9,003, forward strand.
AGATCTTTTTGATTACCTGATCGAAGGTGGAGATAAAATCCTTAGTCATTTGAGTATTAATGAGCTAAAAAATCTATTTGATATAAAAAATGAGTAAAGCCTTTGTAGGGCTTATTTTATAACGTAAATATGTCTTGTTTGTTATCAGTATTTTTAAACTATTTAACGATTATTGAAAAAAGTTTTCATAAAACCCAATTTTCGGGCGCATATATAAGTAGAGGCTGTTCGTTAAATCAGCAGCTGTGAGTTAATATATTCATCATTTACTATTATGAAGATTTGTAACAATAGAATGATGTTTTAATATTATTTGTGCTTTAAATTTTGACTTGTTTTGCCGAAAAAGCCTTTATTTACTGTATGAATGTCTTCTATTGTGTAAAAGATATTTGGATTATGTTCGTTTAGTATTGCTAATGTATTTTTGAGTTCTTTTCTGTTAACCATTGATAATAAGACTGTTACTTCTCCATCTTTACCCTCAGCTTTTAAAGAAGTAGCACCAATATTGTTTTTCCTCATTAATTCTGCAAGCACATGTGGCTCATCTTTTGCAATGATTCTTATCATAACCTTTCCAAGAGACAGCTTTGTGTCTAAGAATAGCCCTGCATATGTACCAAAAGCATAACCTAAAGCATATGCAAAATAGGTAATTGGATGACTTACACCTGTGATAATTTTATTTACGACTACAATCCATATAAACACTTCAAAAAAACCAATTATTGGAGCTAAATTTTTTAGTCCTTTTGATATGAGTATAATCCTTAAAGTACCTAATGATACGTCCATAATTCTTGCTGCGACAATCAATAACGGAAAAAATAAATAAGTGTTCAGATCCATTAATAATCTCCTCTTTTAATCTGTTCTGCTGCTTCTCTAAAAGGTAAGGGGTTTACATAGACAGTTTTTTGTTTTGTATAAACAACATAGCCCTTTGGTGAGCCTTTTGGCTTACGTACATATCGTATTTGTGTATAATCAACAGGTACATTGATAGAAGTCTTTGCTTTTGAATACCATGCAGCGAGTTTTGCACATAAATAAAGCAAATTAATAGGTAATTCTTGTTTTTTAAAATTTCTCAACACAACGTGAGTGCCTTTGAAAATTCTTGTATGAAACCACCAATCGTCAGGCTTTGCTGTTTTACAGGTAAGCTGATCGTTTTCTGTGTTTGATCGCCCTATAAGTATTTCCCAATCATCATTTATTTCTAATTTTCGAAACAGTGCTTTTTCTCTGTTCTTTGTAATGTCTTGTTCATAGTTTGAATTAATTTGAGCAAGGGTATCAATTTCTTCAATATCAGCTATTTCTTCTTTGAGTAAAGAGATTTCTTTTTTTGTTTTTTTGATTTGCTCTTCTACTATTTGTCTACCAGACAGTGCTTTTTTGAATTTTTTAAAATAGTTCTCTATGTTTTGCTTGAGGTTTAGTTTTTTATCAAGTTCAATTTCAATAAGAGGGTAGTCCTCATGATAATAGTCGTTTAATGCAACTTTACTGGCATTTTGTGGTATTTGATTTTGGAAAGTAATAAGTAATTCTGCTTTCTTTTTAAGTTCATACGCATAATCTTCAGAGAATAACTCATTTGCTAATTTCTCAAGTTTGTTCTCATTTCTTTTGATAATTTTGGATATTTGCTTTATTTTTTGCTTCTTAAAGGTTTCAATTTTGTGCTTTATTAAATGTTCAAAATATAGGTCAAAGAATAAGGCATTCATATCAAAGTAAGCTTGTTTATGTGTTTCGCAAGAGACCTTCATGTTTTTAATATACAGAGGGTATTCAAAGTTAGTATTCTCCAATTGGAAGCTTGTTGTAGGCTTTTTATATTCTATGTTAGGAAGAATTTGACGTGTTTGATTTTCTGCAAAAGATATTTTTTTGAGTGAATCAATAATAATAAATTTGTCATCTTTTACTCTACAAAGTATGAGATTAGTGTATTTTGATATAAGCTCTAATACGATAACTATTGTCTCTAACACATTATATATATTGTATTTAGTGAAATAAATATAGATTATTCTGTCATCATCATCTATACTTATATTTTCAATTTTTGAGTGTTTTAAGTGAGTCATTATGAGAGAAGAATTATCAAATGGAATAAAGTCAATAATCTGATGGTCCTCATTAAGAAATATAAACTGCTCAGCCGAAGAAAATGATATCTGCAAAGCTTTTTTATGTCCTCTAAAAGCTATGAGATATTGGTCTTCAAAGCGAGATATATTATGAAAACTCAGATCTTTAACTGTATTTTCTATTACCCATTGTTTTAAGTATTTATAATGCATTCTTTCTCCCTATTACATTATTTTCAAATCGAGTTTTATTGTCAAACAAACTTTTTAATAGAATTAAAAATGATAAATAGATTGACAGAAATCATTATAAAAATAGTTTAATCTCATTTGGAGGAAAACAATGAATATGTTAAAAAAGATTATTATTTTTATAAGCTTAATGTTGTTTTGCATGTCTTATTTACTTGCAAAAGATTCGGATGAGCTATTTTTGAAACTAAATAAAAAAGCAAAAACAAACCTTAAAGATTTGCCCTCGTATTGCAAAAAGGATTATCAAAAACTGTTAAAAAAATACCCTGATCGATTGATGAGTTTTTTGTTGGCATATGAGGAAAGTGGTAGTTTAGCTCAAGTTGAGGCAAGCATTATTGAAGATCACTATCTTTCAGTGAAAGAGCTGATGATAGAAAAGAATATTGATCAAGCTGACGAATTCTTTTTGTCATATATAGCAAAATTAACAGTTACAGAAGAACCAATAAGTAGATATCGTCAAGAGTTTGAGAGTGCGGATGGCTTAAATTTAAAGCAAATCCGAGCAGAAGTTACCGATGAAGAAGAACTTTATCGTATTGCTATGCTCAAGACAAATGAGCTTTTGCGCTACAAACCAACAAGTGGAAGGGATCAGGGACCCCTCGATGTTGCGAATAAATCCCTTTATGGTAGATGCGAAGAATGGCAAATTCTTTTGGTTTCTATTGCACGTACTCTTGGATTGCCAGCTCGTCCAGCCAGTACTCCTTGGTGGGCACATCAAGATGATAACCACGCATGGGCAGAGTTTTATATTAATGGTAGCTGGTGTTTTGATGGAGATTATTTTCCCAAACAGAGCTGGATTGCAGGTCTTAGCAATAAAATGATTATTATCACTGCATCTGGGTCTTTACCATCTAAAGATGAAGAAGTGCTATCTCAAGGAGAATTTGGTGCATATATAAATAGTATAGCTAATTATGCTGATGATAAGACTCGTACTTTAAATATTAAGATCATAGACTCTAATGGTGAGCCAGTTCCCAATTGTCCGATAGGAATAAATGTATATAATACTTATAGCCTTAGACCTCAGACATATATACGTAGCGATGAAAATGGAGAAAAAAGACTATCTGTTGGTGCTGGTGCATTTTATTTGATGGCAATAAAGGACAGTCTTGTAGCTTTACAATTTATACCAGCTGAAGGTGAAAAAGAGCAAGACATAACGATTACTCTTGATAGTACAGAATTATATCGACAAAAAGCATATTTGCATTACCCCAATAGAGAGTTGAATTTCGAAGAAAACCCACAGATATGGCGTGAGCAAAATCAGATTGCCAATGATCGTTGGCAAGCAAAAGTAGAATGGTTTGAAAATGAGATAAGTAAATTGAACATAGAAGATAGCTTAGTTGTAAAAGTCCTTGAAGCAAGTCGCTTGAACTATTCTGTTTGGTATGATTATTTGTCGAGAAATGAATACTCACCTGAATGGCTACAGATTTTACTTGATAATGATGAAAAAGACCTTTGGTTAGCCAAAAGTGCTGGTTATATACAGCGTCATAAAGATTGGTTTGACTATGTGTATCCGCTCATTAAAGATATGGATAGAAATCTTTTGTTAAATATATTTGACCCAAGTACACTTTATGAGCCTCAGCCTTGGCAGTCTTATTATCTTGCTAATAAAAATAAAGAAGAGGCTATGTATCCAAAATCTATGATTTTAACTAAAATTGAAAGCCCAAGTCCAGAGCAAGTTATAGCATATTTTTCAAAGAAACATAAGCAGAATCATGCAAAGTCAATGCGAGGTTTATTGCCTCTTGAAGTAGCATTAGAACAGAAATATTTAAACTCATACCAATACAAAATGCTGGCAATTAGTTATTTGCGAGCTAATAGAATCCCTGCTATTTATACTCGTTTAGATAATGTAATAGGCGTATATGATGAGGATAATTGGAAATATTACGATATCTCAAAAAATGAATTCTACCAGCAAGATAAAGCAGATGATGAAGAATTGTCTCATAAACTTACTATTACATGTGTCGATGAAAACAAGCAGCCTCTGTCTTTGAGTAAAAACCAAATTCAAATCTGCTTCTTTAAAGATGGTCAATTCTTTCCTCTTTATGAACCTATTGAGTATCTTGAAAATGGCGTCTATACAACTAATGTTCCTGCGGAAGGCATGTATTATGCACAGATTGGATATAGGCAAAGTGATAGCTTGACTGTTTATTTTCTTGAGCCTTTAATTGTAGATGGGGATTCTGTTACTGAACTCAACCTTATCTGTGATTTTTACCCACGAGGTTGGAGTAATGCAGAGCAATTTTTACAGCCAATTATAAACGAAATAGAAGCTTTGGGATATCAGTATGCAATTGTTGGTAATATTACTCATGAAAACAGCTTACGTATGGCAAATAAGCTTTTAGAGAATGAAAAAGAATTTGTCATGCTTGGTTATAGTGAAAGTAAAAGTAAAGATTTTAATTATCTTGTCTCGCCTGCATTGATTGAGACAATGAGCGAAATACCCTCTCTTGCTAATCGCACGATAACTCTGATCAAGTCTACAGAAGATGGAGATTGGAGAATGTATGAAGGCTTGTGGGATAAGCTTTTAGATTGATAAGACTGCTGTTTAATTCAGTCAAAAAAAAGAATGTTATAATATAAAAGGCACAGTTTTAAAACCGTGCCTTTATTATTAATACGTTCAAAACCAGTTTTTAATTAGGTCTCAAATTTAATATCTCTTATTAATTTCTTCCATAATGGTTTTTGCTGCTTGTGGAAGGATTGTACCTGGTCCAAATATTGCTGCTGCACCATGTTCATACAGATAGTCATAGTCTTGAGGAGGAATAACGCCTCCAACAACAACGATAATATCTTCTCGATCTGCTTTTTTAAGCTCTTCTATTAATTGAGGCAATAGTGTTTTATGTCCTGCTGCTAATGAGCTCATACCAATTACGTGTACGTCGTTTTCCACAGCTTGTCTTGCAGTTTCTTCAGGTGTTTGGAAGAGAGGTCCCATATCCACGTCAAAGCCCATATCAGCATAGGCAGTAGCAACGACTTTTGCACCTCTGTCGTGTCCATCTTGCCCCATTTTAGCGATCATGATACGTGGTCTTCTGCCTTCTTTGTCAGCAAATTCATTTGTGAGATTTCTTACTTCTTCTACTTCATTCGTTTTTGCGTATTCAGAGCTATACACACCAGAAATTGAGCGTGTTACAGCCTGATGTCTTCCATAAATCTTTTCCATAGCGTCTGATATTTCTCCTAATGATGCACGTGCTCTTGCAGCTATAATTGCCAGCTCGAGCAAGTTTCCATCTTTATTTTCTGCAGCTTTTGTAATAGCATCTAATGCTTTTGTTACAGCCTTTTGATCTCTATTCTTTTTCAGTTCAGCAAGCCTTTTGAGCTGTGCATCTCTTACAGCTGTATTGTCAACTTCGAGGATATCTATGGCTTCTTCTTTTTCTAAACGATATTTATTAACACCAATAATTGCTTCTTTTCCTGAGTCTATGCGGGCTTGTGTGCGAGCAGCAGCTTCTTCAATTCTCATTTTTGGCAAACCAGTTTCGATAGCCTTTGCCATACCGCCAAGCTCTTCGACTTCGGTGATATGTTCCCAAGCTCTATTTAAAAGGGAATTTGTTAGTGATTCAACGTACCATGAGCCACCCCAAGGATCAGCTACATTGCAAATACCGGTTTCTTGTTGTAAGAATAATTGTGTATTTCTTGCAATACGAGCTGAGAAGTCAGTTGGCAATGCTATCGCCTCATCAAGTGAGTTGGTATGCAATGATTGTGTATGCCCAAGAGTAGCAGCCAAAGCTTCTATACATGTTCTAGTAATATTATTAAAAGGATCTTGTTCAGTCAGGCTCCAGCCAGATGTCTGTGAGTGTGTTCTCAATGCCATTGATTTAGGGTTTTTTGGATTAAATTGTTTGACAAGCTTAGCCCACATAAGTCTTGCAGCACGGAGTTTTGCAACTTCCATAAAGTAGTTCATACCTTCAGCCCAGAAGAATGATAGACGAGGAGCAAAAGCATCTATATCTATGCCTGCATTTATACCTGCTCTGATATATTCGATACCATCTGCTATTGTGTACGCCATTTCGAGGTCAGCTGTTGCACCTGCTTCTTGCATATGGTAACCTGATATAGAGATACTGTTAAATTTTGGCATATTCTTTGATGTGAACTCAAATATGTCTGATATAATACGCATTGATGGGTCTGGAGGATAAATATATGTATTTCTTACCATATATTCCTTTAAAATGTCATTTTGAATAGTACCAGTAAGCTGTTCCCATTTCACTCCTTGCTCTTCAGCTGCAACTATATAAAATGCAAGAATAGGAATCACCGCACCGTTCATTGTCATTGAAACAGACATTTGATCGAGGGGTATCTTATCAAAGAGTATTTTCATATCCAAGATTGAGTCAACAGCTACTCCCGCTTTACCGACGTCGCCAACCACTCTTGCGTGATCTGAGTCATAACCACGATGAGTAGCCAAGTCAAATGCTATAGAAAGTCCCTTTTGTCCCATTGCTAAATTACGACGGTAGAATGCATTACTTTCTTCTGCAGTGGAAAAACCTGCATATTGGCGAATTGTCCAAGGTCTTTGAACATACATTGTGGGATATGGTCCTCTTAAAAATGGAGGCATACCAGGCAAATAGCTCAAGTGTTTGAGTTCTGCAGTATCTTCGCTATTATAAAGAGGCTTGACTTTTATCTGTTCATTAGTTGTCCAGATTAAATCATCAACTTGTGCTCTTTCATCTTTATTTAATTTATCATACCAGTCTTTCATCAGGTCAATTGTTTTATTTGTCTTCAAAGAAATCTTTGAAAAATTAGGTTTAGTAGTCATTATAATACCCCTATCTTTTTCATTATATCTGATAATGTCTGCACAGTGTCTGCTTTGAGATGGATAAAGAAGTCAACACCACTTTCTTTAAACTTGTCTATATGATCGGTTGGATAGCCTGCAACAATGACAATCAAAGATGAGTTTTCTTTCTTTAGTTTTTGAGTCATTGAAGGCACAAGTTCTGGATATGCATCATCAGTTGCACAGATCACTATTACTGGTGATTTGGAAGCAACAGCGTCTTTGCATGCCTTGTCGATGGAATCATAATAATCAGATACATTTACGGCAAATCCACCAGGTTGGAAAAACCCTTGAGAAAAGTCCATACGAGGTTTTAATACATTAATTGGAGACATAGCTGCCAAGAATACTTGTGGCAAATGTCCATTTTTATTTTGGTATTCAATGCTTGCATTTCTTAATGTCTCGTATTGTTCTGCTAATCTACGCTTGCTTACTTTTTTTATCTCTATATCTTTAATTCTATCTTTCCATAATGCTTTGTATATACTTGCTACAGACACGCCTTTTTCGAGCTCTTTTCTCATGTTTGCGACTATGTTTTTATCAAAGGCAATTTCTACACTGTCTGCGACCAAACCATTTTCTATCTTATTGTAAATCGCTTGCATATCGTAATCATTTGTTTCGAGTTTTTTTTCTTCAAGATTTGCAAAGACACTTGTTCCAATCAAAGCTTCTTTTCTATTGGTGATATTCTTGAGCTTGAACTTATGACTATTTTCAATTTCATTTTGTATTGTCTCATCTTGTAATAGTCTGATAAATTCTTTTGAGTCTATTTCTTGAAATAATGCCCAAGATTTTTCGCATATTTCATTTGTTAAGCTTTCAACATACCATGAGCCACCAGCTGGGTCAATTACTCGATCAAGGTGAGCTTCTTCAAGTAAAACATTGTGTTGATTTCTTGCTATTCTGCGTGAAAACTCATCGCTTCTTTTTACTATCGAGTCAAATGTGTTAATGCATAG
>JAJBBH010000060.1 GCA_020532185.1 Candidatus Cloacimonadota bacterium
CTTTGTTTTTATCGATTACGGTCATATAAAAGACGAGAGAGTACAAATAGTCAAAAGCTACAAAAATATTATTGGATATGGAGCTGGATTAAGGCTTCTCACCAGAGCAGGTATTTTACGAATAGATTATGGCTTGCACTACTATGATAATTTTTGGACTTCGCCAATGGGGGGCTTTGTTCATTTAGGTATTGAAACGAGTTTTTAATTGACTATAAAAAACATGTCCCTCTATATATATATGCGTCCGAATTCATAGCTTTTTGAAAACTATTTTCAACTATTTTTAATTATTCTTACAAATAGGCTCCCAGAGCGGGTTTGGAGACGAATATTTTTATATAATTATTTCCACTCCCACAGGGCAATGGTCAGAACCCTCGATATCTGGCATAATAAAGGCATCTTTTATAAATGGAAGAAACTCTTTATTTACAAAGACATAATCAATCCTCCAGCCAACATTTCGTTCACGAGCTCGTGTTTTATATGACCACCATGTATATTGCTCTGGTTCATCATGGAAATGCCTAAATGTATCGACATATCCATGTTCCACAAGCTTATCAAGCCATGCTCGCTCAATAGGCAAAAATCCTGAGACTTTTTCGTTATCTTTGGGGCGTGCCAAGTCTATCTCTTTATGTGCTGTATTATAATCTCCCATGACAACGATATGCTTACCTGTTTTTCTTAAATTCTCTATATGAACCAGAAATTGCTCATAAAACTCCAGTTTATATTGCAAGCGATCATCTCCCATACCGCCATTGGGGAAATACACATTGAAAAGATAAAACTTATCATATTCTACACAATTAATCCGACCCTCATTTTCAAAATATTCATTATCAATCGAATTAGAAAAAGAGATAGGCTTTTGCTTGGTAAATAAAGCTGTTCCTGAATAGCCTTTCCGCTCTGCAAAGTCATAATAAATATGATAATCACTGCCAAGTGCGGACACTTCTTTTGGTATTTGTTCTTCCTGAAGCTTTGTTTCTTGAATGCCCAATACATCAGGATTAAAATCCTCAATAAAATCAAAAAAATTCTTCTTGATAATAGCTCTTAAGCCATTGATATTCCAGGATATTATCTTCATTGTATTCTCCATTTTCTGGTCATCATAATGTGTTCTTTCAAACTTTGTCTTAACGTCAACTCGCTTACATTCATCATATATTGGGCAAATATCACAACGTGGATTTATTGGTTTGCATAGGCTCTGCCCAAATGCAACGAGATATGAATTATAGTTTATCCAAAGCTCGATCGGCAATTTATCTCTTAACGCCATTTCGCTTTGCAAAGGCGTTTTGGTCTTAATATAACCCAGTCTATTACTAATTCTATGCACATGAATATCAACACACATTGCAGGCTTTTCAAAAGCCAAAGCTCTGACCAAATTTGCGGTTTTTCTGCCAACTCCTGGCAACTTAACCAAGTCATCTATTTCATCAGGAATTTTGCCCTCAAACATAGTATTCAGTACTTCAGGTAATGCTTTCAAATACTTCGCCTTATTTCTAAAAAAGCCAACAGGATAGATAAGCTTTTGAATCTCTTCTTCACTCAATAAACCAAGCTCGTCAGCATTATCAACCTTTGAAAACAGTCGTGAAACCACTTCAGCAGTCACTTCATCTTTAGTTCTTGCCGACAAAATAGTACCAACTAAAATCTTAAAAGGGTCTTCTGTTTGTGCTTTGACCAGGTCAATAATAGGTGTAGTAACACTCTTAAAGTGTTCTCCTAAAACATCATATATTCTTTTAATATCCATATCAACCTCCAAAGAAATAATTGTCTATCCCTTCAGCATACTCATCTGACTTAAGATATTTATTTATAAACTTATTAACTTTTCCAGTATATGCACTTTTGGCAGGCAATAGAATACAAAAATCCTCATTCGTATTGACCTCTGCAACAATATCAAGTTGTTTGCTTTCAGCTATGGTTTTATCAACTAATATCACATCAACTTCGTCATCCTCTAAAAAGTTTAAAAGGCTTGTAAGTGTTTTCTTTCTATAGACTTTGTTGGCTCTAATTAATTTTGCTTCGATTAATTCCTTATCAACTTTATATTCTCCACTCGAGCCGAGTAATACACCAACCTTATATTTTGAAATATCTGCAAGTTCATTAATTTCCAAATCTTTATTTGCCACCACTACTTGATTTCCATTATAATAACTGTTTGAGCAGGTAAAGATTTGTTTTCTATCTTCAGTAGCATTTAAAGATGATATCACCATATCGAGTTTTTTGTTATTTAAACTATCTAAAAGGGCCTTGACAGAGCTTTGAACATAGACAGGTTTTATATTATAATTCTTACAAAAGCTATTTATCATATCGATTTCAATGCCAGTATTTACAGCCAAACTGTCTTTAAAATTAAATGGATAAAAATCTGATGATATCCCCACCAATAGCTCTTTTTTATCGTTACCACATTTTTTAATAACAGTAACAATTAAAACAAAAACAAAAAGTAATGATATTAAAACAATCTTATTTTTCATATTAATACCTCCTTAAAGCTTATTTACAAAGTATTCATGCATATCTGAATATGTTTGAAAATGCTTGTCTGATAGCTCAATAACTCTTTCCAAATCTTTTCCTGTATAGTCGTCATGAATAGAAAAAACTCTCATCTGTGCATTTTTACCCGCTTGCACACCGACCAAAGAGTCTTCGATTACCAAACAGTTCTCTGGTGCAATTTCAATACTTTCTGCTGCTTTTAAGTAAATATCTGGATGAGGTTTGCCTTTGATATCTTGACAACCAGCGCTAAAAAACTCAAAATAGTCCTCAACTTTATTACTCGACAAGACAGCTCTCGCCAAGTGTTCGGAATTACTTGTTCCGATCGCCAACTTAATATTTTTTTCACGTAAGAAGTTTAAAACATCAATGACATTAGGCTTGATTTTCAATTCATAGCGATAATAGTCCTCAACCATTGATTGCCACTCAAGTTTAATCTCATCGAGGCTTTCAGCAAGTTTAAACTTATCTTTAAATAAGATTGCCAAGTCATTGATACTATTGCCTGATTCTGTGTCAACAAACAAGTCTTCTGGTACTTCAATATTTCTCTTTTTCAAAAAATCGACATCGACCTTATCCCAAATTCCCATTGAATCGATCAGGGTCCCATCCAAATCAAATATAACTGCTTTAATCATTTTATTTCCTCATTAAATATTCTCTTAATTTCGCACTCATAATGTCCATAACCCACACAGTTATGGCAATCATGAGCATTATTATACTCACATTGCTCCATTTCAACAACTGCTGTTGCTGCTGCAGAGCTTGCCCAATGCCACCACCGCCAACAAAGCCGACAATAGTAGCCATCCTTATATTAATATCCCATCGATAGATTGTGAAAGCCAAAAAAGGGGATAGAATCTGAGGTACAACAGCAAAAATCCATATTTGTAGCGTACCTGCACCTGTCGCCTGCATTGCTTCCACTGGTCCATGGTCTATATTTTCTATTTGCTCTGAATAAAGTTTTACCAGAGATGCAATTGAGTGTACCATCAAGGCTAACATCCCTGCAAATGGTCCTATACCCACCCAGACAGTAAATATGATAGCCCACACAATTGCCTCAATGGATCTCGTAAATGTCGATAAAGTTCTGACTATATAATAAACCATATTTGGTATAGGTCGTTTTGACATTAAGTTACGAGCTGCAAAAAAGCTCAAAAAGAAGGCAAATGGTATAGCTAAGACAGTTGCCATCAATGCCAGGTATATTGTTTGGGCTAATGCATTCAACATAGGCACAAATAGAGAAAAGTTTGGTGCAAACAGATTTTTCAAAATATTTGATGCTTTATGAAAGTTCAAAACAAACTTAACTGGCTGAATCTCAACTATATAGAAACCGACAAGAATCGTTAGCACAATTGCCATTATTGACAATATCAATAATAAGCGTTTTTTAAGTCTTTCTCCTGTTTTGAGCTGCAGCAAGAACAAGAATAAAGATACAATTAAAGTTAGTAAAGGCGAATATAGTAATGAATTAAGATTATATATAGCATAGATATCCTGAATCTTAAAAACAAGATATTGTATTGAGCCTATAACAACAATAATTAGTGTTAAGATGATGATATTATTTTTGATTTTTTGTGACATTGCTACCTATTTAATATCTATTTCTTCAGCATTTTCGCCATATATTTGTTTAAACTTTTCATTTGTTATTTCCACAGGCAAGCCATCAAAAACGAGCTCTCCATCTTTCAAAGCCACTACTCTGCTACCATATTTACGAGCCAAACTTAGAAAGTGTAAAGAGCAAATAATCGTTATATTTTCTTCTTTATTTAATTTGCCCAAATATCTCATCACAGAATCAGCAGTTGCGGGGTCCAGGCTTGCTACAGGTTCATCTGCCAAGAGGATTTCTGGCTCTTGCATGAGTGCTCGAGCAATTGCAACTCTCTGTTTTTGCCCGCCCGACAATGTTTTGGCTTTTTGTTTTTTCTTATCGAGCAATCCCACCTTATCGAGATTATTATCTGCTTTTTCATTAATCTCTTTATTAGCAATCATGCTAATAGACTTGCGTGTCGAAAGATATCCTAATCGCCCTGTCATGACATTCATTTTTGCACTAAAGTTGGGTATCAAATTGAATTCTTGAAAAATCATGCCAATACTACGCCGTGTTTTGCGTAAATCCTTCAAATTCAATTGAGTTATATCTTCATCATAAAATAAAATACTACCTGAACTTGGCTCAATCAACCTATTGATGCAACGTAAAAGCGTGGACTTACCAGATCCAGACAATCCCAATAAAATGACAAATTCTCCTCTTTTTATACTCAATTTGACATTTTTCAGGGCATGAACATTACTCGGATAAATTTTATTTAAATCTTTTATCTCCAAAATTATATCATTTGAAGAGCTCATTTGCATCCATTCCGAGTGTCTCAAGTGTCTCTCTTACAATATTATAATCGCTATCTGATGAACGAATAAAGCCATCAACATTATAAAGTGCCTGAAGTTCTTTTTGACCTTCTGGATCCTCAGCATATTTCAGAAGAGAATTAACTATCTTCTCCTTTAAATCTGCAGGAAACTTATCTCTAAAAGTAACTGTGTCATTGGGAATCCAATCAGTAAAGCCAATAATTTTTACTTTTTCATAAACGTCAGGGTGTGTTTCTTCGACAGAGCTTCTGGCATCATATGGTTTGCCTTCTCGCTCTTCTGACCAGAATGTACAGCCTACATCAGCATTTTGTTCATACACTGCCAAGATAACCTGTGGGTGCCCACCTGCCATTATTTCTTTTTTAGGCTTGATATTGTTTTGCTTCAAAATAGCTGATGGATAGATATAGCCAGAAGTCGAGGCTGCGTCTGTATAGGCAATTACTTTTCCTTCTATATCTTCAATACTATTTACACCACTATTTACATTGGCAACAAATTGTCCTCGATAAGCGCTCAAGTGATTACGAACTGTGGTGAGCTCAACTTGTGCATTATACTTCTCATGTGCCATAACATAAGCAAAAGTAGCTAAAAAAGCAATATCTGTCTCGTCAGTACCCATTGCCTCAATTACTGCTGCATAGCTTGTTGGCACTCCTACCTTAAAAAATAAGCCTGTATCTTGATGTAAAAAGTCCTTAATAGCCTCTGCACTCGTGATTATTTTATTTGCCTCCATCGATGGCACGAAATAGAGTTTGATAGGATTTCTTCGTGTACCTAAAGGTTGTTCTGAACATGCTGTGAACATTAATAATAAAATAGCAAACAGCCAAAAATATCTCTTAAACATAATCATTCTCCTTTAAATTTAAGATTTGTTGATCAAGCTCTTGCCTGTCATTTCTTGCGGTTGTTCAATATCCATTAACTCTAAAAGGGTCGGAGCAATATCTGCGAGAATGCCAGAATCAATGCTTTTTATAGAATTATCATTACTTACAACACAAATGGGTACATCATTCAAGCTATGTGCTGTCATAACATTGCCTTCTTCGTCAAACATTTGCTCTGCATTGCCATGATCAGCTGTAATTATTACAGAAAAACCTTTTTCCAAAGCCAATGGTATGATATCACCCACACACTGGTCAACTGTCTCAACTGCCTTTACTGTAGCATCAAACACGCCTGTATGTCCGACCATATCGCAGTTTGCAAAGTTCATTATTATCGATTGATATTTATCTGATTTAATTGCTTTAATACATTCATCTTTAACAATTAACGCATGCATTTCTGGTTGCATATCATAAGATGCAACTTTTGGCGATGGCACAAGTATACGATCCTCGCCTTGATACGCTTTTTCAACTCCACCATTAAAGAAGAAAGTAACATGAGCATATTTCTCTGTCTCTGCCAAACGTAATTGTTTTACCTTGTTTTTTTCAAATACCTCTCCTAAAATATTAGTCAATACTTGATTACGAAATGCTACAGGTACATAGTCATTAAAACGAATATCATATTCCACCATTCCCACATAGCAAAGCTTGTTTAAATACTTTGCATCAAATTCCTTAAAGTCTTGATAAATAAAGCTACTTGTAAGCTCTCTTGCTCTATCTGACCTGAAATTAAAAAATATAATACTGTCATTATCTTTTATTTTGGCAATAGCCTGTTTATTTTCACAAATAACAATAGGTTCGATAAATTCATCTGTTATATCTTTATCATAGCTATTTTGTATTGCATTTATAGGGTCTGCATTTTGCTCGCCTATACCATTGACTAAGGCATTCCAAGCACGCTCGACACGTTCCCATCTATTATCCCTATCCATTGCATAGAATCTGCCCATTATACTACCAATTCTGCCTGTCTTTTGCTCTTCAAGATATGCTATTAAGTCGTTCACAAAGCCAATTCCTGAGTTTGGCAAAGTATCTCTGCCATCCATAAAACAGTGGATAAATACATTAGAAAAATTCTCTTGTTTACAAAGTCTAATAAGTGCATAAAGGTGTTTTAAGCTGCTATGCACTCCGCCATCAGAGATAAGTCCCATAATATGCAGATTACTATTATTTTCTTTTGCATGATTAATTGCTTTGAGTAATGCCTCGTTTTCAAAGAATTCCCCAGACTCTATTTTGCTATCTATCAATGTATTGAGCTGATAGACAACCCGCCCTGCTCCTATGTTTAAATGCCCCGTTTCGGAATTTCCCATAATCCCATCAGGTAAGCCCACGCTTTTGCCCGATGTTTTAAGTCTTGCTAACGGATATTTATTTTGATAATAATCAAGATTTGGCGTTTTTGCAGCTTGTATTGCATTTCCTTTTGTATTTGGATTTATCCCATATCCATCTAATATCATCAATAATGTCTTATTCATACCTCATCCCATTGTGAAAAATATCTATCACGTTTTTATATATGTTTTTAAGTGGTAAGTTGTCTTTTCTCAACGACCATTCAGACAGTATAAAATCTATTGATCCGTATAATATCTTTGCAGCCAATACAGGGTCTATTTGCTTCATATAGCCTTTATCAACGCATTCTTTTATTAAGTCTTCGAGAAGTGAGAGATATTTATTAATCGGGTGAAAGTCTGGAAAGCGGTCATAAAATTCTGGGCTTTGTCTCACTTCCTGAACGAAGAACCTCACATAGTCAGGATTATTTGTAAATAATTCAATATGATATTCAAAGACCTTATATAGCTTTTCTAATGGGTTTTTTTCATCTTTAATTGCTTCTTGTATCAGTTCAAGTTTTTCATCAACCATTTCGTTAAAAACCTTTATCATCAAGTCATCTTTATTTTTATAATACAAGTATAATGTTCCATCAGCAACACCTGCACTTTTGGCTATATCTGACATTGACGTATTGTGAAAGCCATTTTTTGCAAAATTCTCAATTGCAGATTCAAAAATAGCTTTTTTCTTTTTTGCTTTGTTTTGGTCTACTTTTTTTATCTTCTTTGCCATATCTTCCTTAATCCTTTTTATATTTTTATCAATAAGACTGTCGCATAAGCTGTCATTCCAGCTTCTGAACCGCTTATACCTAATCGCTCTTCTGTGGTTGCCTTTACTGATATTTGCTCAATTTCAGCCTCCAAGTCCGATGCAATATTTGTTCTCATTTTTATCAGATATTCTTGTAATTTAGGTTTTTGTGCACAGATCACAGTGTCCACATTTTGTAATTTATAGCCTTTTTCTTTAACAAGAGAGTATGCCTTTCTTAATAAAATACGGCTATCGATATGCAAAAGCTTTCCATCTGTATCAGGGAAATGTTTGCCTATATCGCCCAAAGCCAATGCACCCAAGAGTGCATCAGTTATTGCGTGCAGAAGAACATCAGCATCAGAATGACCCAATAGTCCTTTTTCAAACGGAATTTCTACGCCTCCGAGTATCAGCTTGCGACCCTCCACCAGTCTATGAACATCATAACCAATGCCTATTCTCATAAAACATCCTTTTTGTTAAAATCCTGCATAATGGCTGTGGCAAGCACGAGATCTTCTGGATTGGTGATTTTTATATTATTATTAGAGCATTCTACAATTGTGACTTTATTGCCATAATACTCACATAAACCCGCATCATCAGTAAGATTAAGCCCATCTTTGGCTGCTTTCTGATGCAAATTAAAGATTAGTTCATAATCAAATGCCTGTGGTGTATGAACTTCAACAAGCTCATCACGATTAACTGTCTCTGTAACATAATTATCAAAAAACTTTTTGATTGTGTATTTGACTTTAGTTACGGGTATGACAGCCTTTTCAAGTTTTGCTTTATTAATCAGGTTATTGATTTCTTCTTGATAGACAAATGGTCTAACTGCATCATGTATCAGTACAATTTTTGTATCTGCAGGGCACTTTTTTAGTCCATTAAATACAGATTCTTGTCGAGTTTTACCTCCTGCTGTAAGCGTTACTTTATCTAAATAAATTCGCAATTCATTTTCTAACAATTCTATATCTTCTTTTGGCGAAGAAATAATAATATTCTCAATCAAATTATGTTCATAAAAGGCTTTTACTGTCCACTCAAGTATAGATTTGTCAAAGATCTGAAAATACTGTTTCTTTTTTGTTTTATTAAACCTTGTTCCACTGCCACCTGCAGTGATTATAACGCAAATTTGAGTCACAAAGTATCCTCATTTATACTCACAGCTTGTGCTGCATTTCTTTTAAAAAGAAATATATGCTTGATTGCGTAATTCCAAGCCATTGCGGCGAAATTACCCAAAGGTTTTGCAATGGCATAGCTTATATTTGTATGTTTGGATATCATGTAAATAAATAAGTTCATAATCAACAATGCAACAATTTCTATCGCAAAGAAAATCGTCATCTCGATATGCCAAGCGTCTTTCATACTTCTATTTGTAAAAATCCATTTTATGCTAAAATAGTAATTCAAAATAATGCCAACAATATAACCGATAGTAGATGCCAGCAAATAATTTAACGAGACATGGTACTTTAAAAACAGACTTAAAAAATAATCTATTAAAAAGCAGATTAATCCAAAGATTGAATATCTTATCATCTGACCATAATGCTTTTGAAATTTTATTTTTAACCACTTAGTCATCGTCTAATTCGCTTTCTTTTATCTTAACCGCCTCATTAAGCTTTATTGTCATATTTACTAATTCTTTGCAGTTATCAACTGTCCAATCTTTTAATATCTGATTTGTTAGCTGATAAAATACATCGTGGGCAGGTTCCTTAGTTCTGTGGGATGCATAGTCAACAAGTTTGTCCATCACTGATCGCAGCAAAATTCTTCGATTATCATCACCATCAATAAACCAAAATCTTATATAGGGATAAGATTGTGCAGGCTTAACTTTGGTTGATTGAATAATAATATTCTCAATTTTTCTTTGCATGCTCTCATTTTCCTCATCTATATGCCTGGCTAATGTTTCAAAGATAAATTCATGGTCGGTTTTTGCTAAGTTTTCAATACCGTGTAGAGCAAGTGTTTTTTGCTTTGGATTATCGCTATTAAGCCAATCTTTCATGTGTTTCTTTGTCTCTTCTGGATATCTTTTCCACATATCAAGAATGATTGCTTCTACCTCCCAAGGCGTATTGTCCCAAAAACCGTTTAACAATACTATCAGGCTTTCTGGCTCTGTTTTATAACATTCCCAATAATAAAAAAGACCAGCTGCCCTCACTCCATAGATATCGCTTGACGTAAAGTTTTGCAAAACAAAGAGCAATACTTTGTCTTGTCTATCATAGTTTGCCAAATGTTTGCCTACTATCTCACGCACATAATAATTAGGTGTGCTCAAAAGCTTGTTTAATGCCTTAACAGCCCTTTCTTCTCCATCATAAATGATAAAGTCATAGATTTCATCGACTCTCTCTTTTAATTCCTTGATCTCTTTATATTCTAATCTACCTATCGTTTTTATCATATTTTGTTCCTATCTATCCTATTAAATGATGATTATCAATTTGACATCTTAAAAACTATATTATTATTTCAAGTTCTTTGTCAATGATTTTTTGTAAAAACATTACAAAAAAAGAATTTGTGTTTTTCTCTATGAATAATAATCTCAATAATCAACAGCAAAGCATAAATCTTATTAGTTTATATCAGTCAGCAAATCGATATCACACTCTGCACATCAATCACAGGTATATCAACAAAAACCTCCTGAATAGATTCCATCAGTACATTATTAGGCAAATGATTATTCTCTACACTATAACTGTTCAAACAAAATGCAGAAAGAGGGAAATTGTTCAAACAGAATAAATTAGCTTTTAAAAATATCTGCAGATTGTGGTCCGAACACATCAGATGAAGCGGGTGTTTAATGATTAATCTACCCTCATAATTCGCAATAAGATCTTTAAACTTTTTCATCACATGATCAGTAACAGCACTGGGAATATAAAAATAGTCGGGCTGATTCTTTAAAATTGAAACAAGTTCATTCTCATTTTTGAAAAAAGACTGCAGATGAGTATTAACTATTTCGCCATTTTGCTCATAATAAAAGAATCTATCATCAATATCTGCAAGCTCTGTTTTTCTTATTTTAGATATTTGATAAAGCCTATTTAACTGCTGTTTAATTGTTTGCAAGTCTCCTGCTAAAGGGCTGGCAACAATTAAAATAGCTGATACTTCAGGCGATAAAGCAATACTTTTTCGATCAAGTGAGCCATCAATAATCACATAATTGGCACCCAAAGACTGTATCTCTTTGCTCAGCATTATTTGCTCTTCTTTGTGTGCACCGCCGAATATCTCTGTTTCAATTGCTGTCAATGCTTGAGCCAAATATAATGGTTTTCCAAGCACATATATATCAAGCTTTTTGATAATTCTTATATCAGATGGATGCTTAATAAATACATCAGCAATAGTTGTAAAGTAATTACCCGCTTGCAGTTGGATCTTTGGTTTTTTCAGACCTGTCAAAAAGTCCTGTTCTTCGCCATCATGCCCAGTTGTTGTAATTGCCAAATTCTCAGGATATGGATATTGCTCTATTAAGTAGTTTAAAAAGCTGGTCTTACCAGCGTTTTTGGAAAGACCAGCTATAGTTATGATTTTATCTTTAGAATTAAATAAAGATTCTCTTAGTTTAATTCTGTCTCTTATTTCTCTTTGTGTCATCAGGTCCAATAGAGATTTTTTTGCCTCTGATAAGGGACATTACGCCGTCAGTTGATTTTCTTTCATCTTCACAAAATGCTGTGTAATCATCTTCATTTTGAGGCTTATATTCGGGCTCTGTATAAGTTGTGATAAAGCCTTCATAATTTCTGAGGATCCAACGACCAGGAGCCATTGAGACTACATAGTTTGGCATTACAGGTATTTTTCCACCGCCACCAGGTGCATCAACAACATATTGAGGCTGGCAAAGACCAGAAGTGTGCCCTCTCAAGGATTCCATTATTTCCATACCTTTTGCTATTGGTGTACGGAAATGCTCAATACCTGTTGATAAATCGCATTGATAGATATAATATGGTCTAACTCTATTTTTAACAAGCTTTTGCACCAAGTTTTTCATCACGTCAACATGATCGTTAATGCCTTTAAGCAAAACAGATTGATTGCTTACCACAATACCATTATCTGATAGTTTTGCCAATGCATTACGTGATTCTTCGCTCAATTCATTTGGATGATTAAAGTGAGTATTGAACCAAATTGGTGGATATTTCTTGAGAACATTGATCAAGTCGTCAGTGATTCTTTGCGGTAATACCACAGGGATACGTGAACCAATTCTAATAATATCAACATGGTCAATAGCAGATATTTTACCGATAATCTCGTCAAGTCTCTCATCAGACATTGTAAGTGGATCGCCTCCACTCAAAATCACGTCGCGTATCTCTTTATTATTTCTGATATATTCGATAGCTTTGTCAATCTGTTCTTTTGGCATAGCTGCATCTGTTTCGCCAGCTTTACGGCGTCGAGTACAGTGACGACAATACATTGAACATTGGTCAGTCAACAATAATAAAGTGCGGTCAGGATATCTGTGAGTAAGTCCTGGCACAGGCGAGTCAACATCTTCGCTCAATGGGTCAGCCATATCAGACTTAGAAATATATGATTCTTGAATTCTTGGTATAGCCTGCATTCTCACAGGGTCATTTGGATTGTTTTCATCTATCAATGATAGATAATACGGGGTGATAGCCATTCTAAATGAAAAGCTTTCATCTTTAAAAACTGCCTCTTCATCTGGCAATAATTTTATATATTTTTTCAATTCATCGGCATTGGTGATGCGATGTTTTAATTGCCAACGCCAATCTGCCCATTCTTCTTTAGTGCCAATTGCTTTTATCTTTTTTTCAACTTCTGACATAGTTTCTCCTTCTAAAGGCTTTATACATACCTTTCTTCAAAGATCTCTCTTAATATTGCATTTCTTCTTAATAAATCAATCGAAATTAATGCATGATCTTTTGCATAACCATTACCCAAAATCATATCAATGTCTGCTCCAATACCTTCTGCACCGAGTGCTGCTTTGGTAAAGGAAGTTGCCATTGAGAAGAAATATACCAAGCCTCTATCACGAGCTGCCATAATTGAGGGCATTTCTGTGTCTTCGATATTCACGCAGTTGATTACAACATCTGCCATTTTACCGTCTGTCAGTCTTGCAACCTCTTCTTCTATTTTGATTGCGTCAGTAGCATCTGCCAAGATTATCTCATCGCAGCCAGTACGTTTTAAAGTGTCAAAGTAAGCTGGGTTGCGTACTACACCGATGACCTTGCCAGACACTCCAGCTCTTTCTTTCGCAATTGCATTACATAAAACACCAGATTTACCATTTGCACCAATAATAACTACATTGTCGCCTGGTTTTACAAGGCGTTGTGCTTGTGCTGGTGCACCTGCTACGTCAAGTACAGATAGAGCGAGGTTTTCATCCATATCATCTGGCAATTTTGCATAAATGCCCGAACTAAATAAGATTGCTTCGCCTTCTACTTCCACTTGATCTTTGCTTAAGTGAACTTTATTTACTTTTGTTACTTTGAGAGGAGTGAGCGATAAAGAAACCAAAGTTGCCACTTTATCTCCAACTTTCACTTCTTCCTTCATTTCAAATTTAGGACCAATCTCTTTGACAATACCAATCAGCATTCCGCCAGAACCTGTGTCTTCATTTTTATGCTTGCCTGTTCGTGTGGTCAAGTCAATCACATGCTCTGCAAATGCCTTTTCAATGTCTTTATGTCCTTGTTTTTCTAACTTTGTTTTGATTTGGTGAAAAGATGCTGAGTCAACATTCAAACGAATTACTTCCAACTTCAATTCATTGTCCCAAATCTCCATATCATTGTCAATAATGCGTGCAGGCTGCGGCAAAACTCCCTTTGGCTCTATTACGCGATGCGTTCCGTAGCGATTTCCTCCAGTTTTCATTACTGACCTCCTTTAATATATTTTAATTCTTATGCTAATTTTTAAATATACTGTCTCTATGTCAATGAAAATTATCATTTTTTTTGAAAATAGTGAAATTAGCAGGGCATATTATTATTCTGCTATTAATACTCTGATAAAAATAGTTTTACAATAAACCCAAAAAATATCAAGATTATCTCTCGATTACACTTATATAAAGCCTGATTAAAGAGCTATTATCATGACAAAAATACTCAATCAAACTATGGATTAAAAAAGCATATTAAAAGATGAAAACACAGACTCAAATCGCTTTTTCCGACTTTCTCGTCTCAATCTCCCTTTGCTCCTCCTATCAACCGTTGAGATTCCCCCAACACTCCTACTACATTCCCCCTGCTTTCTTGGAGAAGTAGTAGGAGTGTAGTAGGAGTGCTGGGGAGATCATGAAGAATAATTAGGTGATTTTTGAGAGAAATCAGCATGTTTTTGGCGAAATAAATGGTGTTTTTCTCCAGTTTTTACATTCTCGTCTCAATTAGCAAAGAGGAAATATCAATCAGTCTCAATCGAAAATGTGGATTATGGACACTAATATAAGCGATAGGAATCAATCAGTTTTAATTGGATATTTCTCTTTTTTTTAACATAGAAAGTGGCAAATTACTATTTAGATTGAGTGATAAACACCTTTATTTTACAAATGTTTAAGGTATTTATATAAAAATTAGCAATTATGTGTTAATTCTGCTTGACAATATAAGCATAAAAATTAACTTAACGAATCATATTCAATGAGTTTATAAATTATAGTGCAATTTATAGAAATGCAGAAAGAAGGGTGGATATGAAAAGATTATATATTGTTTTTGCTCTATGCTTTACAATCTTTGCTTTGCAGGCTAATACTATTAATTTGGATGAGAGTATCGAGCTTGCTAAAAAGCAAAATAGAATGATTTTGAGCAATGAAAACCTCGAGCAGTCTGCAAAATGGAAAAAGAGAAATGCTATCACCCAGTTTTTACCAAAAGCAAGTTTTAACGAAACATGGTTGAGACTAAAAGATGATCAAGTGATGTCGATACCTATGATGGGCGATTTAGTCTTGCAAGACAAGAATAATTATACGACAGAAATAGCAGTGAATCAGCCTCTATTTGCAAGCGGAAAGCTCTATCTGAATTATAAAATAGCTGACCTAAACTTAAAACAAGCGAATAATCAAAACAGACTAAAATATAAAGAATTAGACTGGAATACCGCAAATTTATACTTTCAAATCTTGAAACTGCAAGAAATAATTGAAATAAGCAAAAAGTCAGTTGAGTCCTACCAGTCTCATTATGAAAAATCTCAGGTGAAACAGGCTCAAGGTATGGCTTTATTGACTGAAGTTTTACAATGGAAAGTAAAGCATGAATCTGCACAGAGCGATCTATCAAGCCTATATAATGCTTATGACGTTCTGCTTGATAGCTGGTATCAACATCTTGGCTTGCAAGAAAAGAGTGAAAAACTTGTGCCTGCAGAGATCAGTCTTGACGAGACAAAAGTATCAGCTTTGTCTTTATCTGTCTTGGATGAAGAGGCGAAAAAACAGCAGCTTGACCAGTTTTTAGATAATTTTAAAAGGACAAATATCAATAAGCAAAACTTGGAAATTGCCAAAGATATGCTTGATTATCAAGTAAAATTTGCCAAGACTGAGTTTTTGCCAACACTTGGTTTAAACTTCACTTATCAGTTTGAAAATGACAATAAGTTAAACTTCAAAGGCGATGAGACCTGGCGTTTAGTTGCCATGTTTTCAGTTCCTCTTTTTCATTCTGGAGCAAATTATACAAACTATAAAAGTCAATATTATCAGACACGTCAACAGATTGATGAGCTAAAAAATATGGACGAGATGCTGAGTATTCAGGCAAAGAAAGTTTATCTCGATTTGTATGACTTGGCAAATAAAATAAAGGCAAATAGTATCAATTTGGAGCTTGCTAAAGAGAATATTAATCAAGTAAACGAGCTTGTGAATCAGGGAATGCTGACTTATAGCGATATGATGGATGCCGAGATTATGTTGCAAAGCGTGACTATGAGTTTTTATTCAGATCTATATGACTTTATGATAAAAGAATATGAATTAAAGCTTTACTGGGAGGAATAAATGAAAAGAATTATTTTTATTTTGATAATATCTCTTGCCCTCATCTCATGTGGCAAAAAAGAAAAGAATATTGTGAAAGAAGTGGCTGAATTTACAGGCTCTAAGTACGTAAGTCTCGCTACGGTAATAAGTTCTGATATACAGTCTTATTTGGAATATTCTGGCAAATTAACAGCTGTGCAGATAAATGATATCGCACCACAGATTCCGCAAAAGATAGAAAAAATATATATTAAAGAGAATGATTTTGTGCAAAAAGGCGATACCTTGATTGCCTTTGATAGGAATACTATAGCTCAACTAAAAGCAAATTATGACAATGTTCAAAAGAATTATGATAGGTCAAAAGAATTACTTAAAAATCAGGTGATTGACCAGAAGACTTTTGACGATATTGAGCTGCTCTATACAAGTACGAAAGCAAATTATGAAACAAGTATGCATAGTCTGCTGATCACAGCTCCTTTTTCTGGAATTGTAACCAATATCACGCAAAAAGAGGGAGAAAATTATTCACCAATGATGAATGCCGCTGGTATAAATGGCTTGTTGAGGATAGTTAATCTCAGCGAGATGAAGGCAGAAATAGCGGTAACAGATTTTGATCTAAACAAGATTAAAAAAGGGCAGAGAGTGATAGTTCATACCGACCTCAACCCCGAAAAAGACTATCATGGTACAGTCTCGCGTTTGTCCTCATCTGCAAATGCTCTGAGCGGGCTTTATCAATGCGAAATAACAGTTAATAATATTAATAATGAGTTGAAAAACAATCAGTTTGCACGTATTAAGATAATCAATCAAAAGGCGTCAAATGCCCTTATCATACCTATCAAAGCTATTCTCGAAGATAATAGCGTATATATTGTCGAAGAGGGCAAGGCTTACAAAAGAGAGTTGACACTCGGTATTATCAATAAAGATTATGCACAAGTATTAGAGGGCTTAGCATTGGGAGACAGTGTGATTGTTGAGGGTAATGTCGGCATAGTCGATGGCGTGTCTGTCGTGGTGAGGTAGAGATGTTTTTAAGTGAATTTTCAATAAAAAGACGAATCACTATCTTGATGATGACTATCCTGATAGTGATTTTTGGGA
>JAJBBH010000041.1 GCA_020532185.1 Candidatus Cloacimonadota bacterium
TGCTTTTCGGTGTACAAGTCGGAAACTTGTACATACGAGGTTTAGCTGATTGGGGAAGGTTTGTTTTTTTTGGTTGGTGAAGTTTGCTTTTCGGTGTACAAGTCGGAAACTTGTACATACGAGTTTATCTGATCGGGGAAGGTTTGTTTTTTTGGGTTGGTCGGTGAAGTTTGTCTGTTGGTGTACAAGTCGGAAACTTGTACATACGAGAGTACAAGTCGGAAACTTGTACATACGAGAGTACAAGTCGGAAACTTGTACATACGAGGTTTAGCTGGTCGATTAATGATACGTTTTTTGGATAAAAATGGGATTTTTATTAAGTGTGTGGTATAAATTCCTGCGAAATTTATGGCTTGATTAATATGATAAACACTACTCACTCGTACACTACTCACTTCTCACAGAACGAAGCGGCTCATGATCTCTTTACAGACTTATAGTGCGTTTAAGCTAAGTAATGGGTTTGATAATCTCATTTATGATATCAATGAATTCATCAAAAGATTGCCATAATAAATTGTAAATAAGCAATGGGTTAAGGAAATAATAATTATCATTAAGTTCATTGATCTGTATGGGTTTATTTATAGTGAGCTTAGCAATCTTTATTTCTCTTTCAATAAGTCTTTTAGCGTCTGATAATTGTTGTTGGTCAAAGTCAAAATAATGCCGATAATCAGATAATGAGATCTTTGTATTGAAGAAATATTGAGCAGCAGCAATACGCCAAATTAGAGCAAATAATTGATGGTCCGCAGGTTTTTGTTTAATGAGGGGAACAATGAATTGACCAAGACTATCATATATTGCTTTATGCAGTTTATTACTCTGTTTTTCATAGATGATATAATCAGAAATGATATTGCTATCAAATTCTTTGCAAACAAAATCAAATGGGCATTTGCTAAGTTCTGAGCATGGATAGCACTTTATTATATCATGGTTTGGGAAATAGACAATTGTATCGGTCTTGAAAGAGAGAGTTTCATATGGATATGCAGAGCCTAAAAAGATGGCAAAGACTTTGCAGCTTGTTTGGGCAGCAAGGTGCATCGTGCCAGTATCAGAGCTGATGAGATATTGTGATTGGTCGAGTATCTGGTACAGGTCTTTGAGCTTTGTTTTGCCTATCATATTATTTATATGCTCTTTTTTATCTATGAGAGTAATAAAATCATGATACAGAGGCATTTCACTTTGTACGCCTGTGAGCACAATCTGATAATTGTTGGCAATTAGTTTATTAGCGATCTTTGCAAAATCGGACATAAGTGGGTGTCGCTTAGAATTTCTTGATCCTAATTGAATAGCAACTTGTTTTTTGGCATTATTGTTTTGTGTTTTTTTAGCAGATACTATATGAGAAAAAGGGTTTAATTTGCCGAATATATCAACCAAGTTGAAGCTTGCAAGATATCTATTTTTCATAAAAGAGATGATAAAATTAAGCCATTTTTCATCATTTTTATAAGATGAAGCAAAACCTCTTTTATTTGGACAATCGATGAGCGACATAATTGAAGCAGATAGAGCAGAGCCATTGAGATTAATGACATAATCAAAGCCATTTAGTTGCTTGATAATCTGCTTTGCATACTCATTTTTCTTAAGTAAATACTGATCGTCTTTTTGTTCAGCCAAAAGGTCTAAATTGACAGGTATGGGCTTTATATTGTTTAAAAGGTTAAGAGTATCAGAGAATATTTCGCTGTGCAAGAAATATATTTCTGGTTTTTGTGAGCTGCTTAATATAGCTTTGCATAGCTGGAAGCTTTGTATTATATCGCCCATTTTTGCTAACTGTATGATCAGCACTTTCATTTAAACCTCAATAAGATATTATTTTCATAGCACATTTTTGTTATAAAACAAAAGATTGTCAAGTGTTTTTTAGCGATACGCATTTCTTTTGAGATTTTAGTTGACATACTAAATGATTGTAACAAAATAGCATTACTGTGTTGTATTTAGTAATTAAAGTGAGAAAAAGGATGAGTATAGCAAAGGTTCATAAAAAATTTATCGACTATGTACTTGAGAATAAGCTCTTTAAAAAGGGCAGCAAGATACTTGTTGGCTTTTCAGGAGGTGCAGATTCGACAGCATTAATGCGAATACTCCTTCATTTTAAGAAAGAATACAAATTAAGTATAATGGCAGCACACGTAAATTATCAATTGAGAGCAGAAGATTCTGAGCAAGATGAGCGCTTTGTTAAAGAGTTTTGTTTTGAATATAATGTGCCAATTTTTATTAAGCGAGTCAATTTGCTTGGTGTAAGTGGTATGGAAAACAAGGCACGAGAAATTAGAATGCACTATTTCAACAGTGTTAAAGAGCACAGTAAGGTTGACATTATTGCACTTGCTCACCATAAAGATGATCAAGTTGAGACCGTTATGGGCAGGTTTTTGCGAGGAGCAGCATTCAATGGTTTGGCAGGTATTAAGCCAGAATTTAATGGGATTATTCATCCTTTTCTGCTTTTTTCACGTCAAGAATTAGAGGAGTATTTACGAGCAGTAGACAGTGAATGGCGGGAAGATTTGAGTAATTATAGCAATGATTATACGCGAAATAAAATCAGAAATGTGCTTATACCATCACTTGAAAAAGACTTTAATCCCAATATTAGAGAAAAGCTTATGGATTATTCGACAATCTTTTACGAAGCAGATAAGTATTTTTCTAACGAGACCAAAAGATTGTACAAGCGGATTTTGCTCTTGGAAAGTGAAGACGAGATATATTTTGATCTAGATGGCTTTTTGCTTATCAGTCCAGTCATACAATTCTATATTTTACAATCTGCTTGGGAGAGCTTAAGTAAGTCAACACGAGACTTTTACTATTATCATTTCAAAGAGTTTTTGAGTATTTTGGAGCTTGATGGCGGGAAAGAACTTAGCCTACCAGGAAATATTATTTTGCAAAAAGACTATTATTCTATTAGATTATATAATAAATCGACTTATGCTGATAAAGTCGATTATACAAGTCGAGAAATAAGTGCAATAAGAGCAGTATTTGTGTTTAATGACAAACGAATACAGATGCAAAAGATGAAGCAGATTTCAGACAGTGATCTTAAGAAAAATGGCAATTGTGTGATAATGGATCTTGATAAGGTGAAGTTTCCTCTAACTTTGCGTTATCGAGAGCCAGGAGATAGATTTATCCCCTTTGGAATGACTGGTTTTAAGAAATTGAAAGACTTTTTTATTGACGAAAAAGTAGAGAAATTTCAAAGGGATAAAGTGGTGATCTTCTGTGATACTGAAAAAATCATCTGGGTGGCAGAACATCGAATTGATCAGCGTGTTTCAGTTGATGAGGAGACAAAATGGTATCTTATGTTGACAATCGAAAACATCAAAGAGAATAAATTAACAATGGCAAGAAAGAAAACAAAAAAGGAAAAATAAATGAATGAGATGAATCAAGACCTCTGTGCAGTTTTGCTTGATGAGTTAACGATAAAAACTCGTATTGCTGAGCTTGGTGCACAATTATCTGAAGAATATAAAGATAAATACCCTATTTTAGTTTGTATATTGAAGGGTGCATCTTTGTTTTTAAGTGATTTAATGCGTGCTATGACTATACCATTAGAGATTGACTTTATGTCTATATCAAGCTATGGAACAGGTACAAAATCAACAGGTGTGGTACAAATAAGAAAAGATATTGATGCTGATCTTCATGGTCGACATGTGATTGTAGTCGAAGATATAGTAGATAGTGGATTGTCGCTAAGCTATGTAACTAATTATTTGAGCAAGCATCACGCAGCGTCAGTAAAGATTTGTACATTATTAAATAAGCCTGCGGCACATAAGACGGCAATAAAAGTTGATTATGTAGGCTTTGATATTGGCAATGAATTTGCCGTTGGATATGGTCTTGATTTTGCCGAGAAATACAGAAACTTACCGTATATTGGAATATTAAAAGAAGAGGTATATTTATGACAGAAAATAGAAATAGGAAGCCGATAATGAAGCCGCCGACAAAGAAATCAAATAAAAAACCGCCACAAACATTATTCTTTTGGATTGTGATGATACTGTTGGTGATCGTGGTATATCAGATGGTTAACGGTCCAAAAGGCACTGTTAAAGAGAAAAGCTATAGCGAGTTTTTGACAATGATTGAGACAGATCAAATAGCTGTCGTGCGAATTGATAGACAAAACCTACACTTCAAAGATACTGCTAACAATGAATATACAACATATATGCCCTTTGAAGACCCCAATATTGTCAACACTCTTCATGATTCTAATGTGAAAATAGAGACACAAAAACCATCACGCTTTTGGGGTATTGTAATATCATGGATACCATTTATCTTGTTGATCGGTATTTGGATATTCTTGATGCGATCCATGCAAGGCGGCGGCAATAAAGCATTTCAATTTGGAAAAAGTAAAGCCAAACTCTTTATGCATGGAAAAACAAGAATTAATTTTGATGATGTTGCAGGTGTGGATGAAGCAAAAGAAGAGCTCACTGAGATAGTTGAGTATCTGAAATCACCAAAGAAATTTCAAAAGCTTGGAGGCAGAATCCCACGCGGGGTATTGCTATTAGGTAGACCTGGCACAGGTAAAACCTTGCTGGCAAAAGCGGTTGCAGGCGAAGCAAAAGTGCCTTTTTTTAGCATTAGTGGATCAGATTTTGTGGAAATGTTTGTCGGTGTTGGTGCTTCAAGAGTGAGAGATCTTTTTGAACAAGCAAAACGCAATGCACCATGTATTGCCTTTATTGATGAGATTGATGCTGTTGGTCGCTCACGCGGTGCAGGGCTTGGCGGCGGACATGATGAACGCGAACAAACTCTAAACCAGCTGCTCGTGGAAATGGATGGCTTTGAAGCTAATGACTCTGTGATAATTATTGCAGCAACTAATAGACCTGATGTGTTGGACCCCGCTTTGCTAAGACCTGGACGCTTTGACCGTCAAGTTGTGGTAGATTTACCAGATATCAAAGGTCGTAATGAAATCTTGAAAGTACATACCAAGAATCTTCCAATAAGTGATGATGTAAACCTGATGATCATAGCTCGAAGTACACCAGGATTTAGTGGAGCTGATTTGGCAAATCTGGCTAACGAAGCAGCATTGGGAGCTGCAAGAAAGAATAAAAAGATGATTGATATGTCGGACTTTGACGAAGCACGGGACAAGATTACATTGGGTAAAGAACGCAAAAATAGAGTTATCGAAGAAGATGAAAAGATCAGTACCGCTTATCATGAAGTTGGGCATGTGCTTTGCTCGATATTTCAAAATAAAACGGACCCTATACACAAGGTAACTATCATACCACGTGGCTTTACTGGCGGTGCAACTCATTATCTAATGACAGATAAAACAACATATTCACGTACATATTTGGAGCAAATATTAGTCAATCTGATGGGTGGACGTGTTGCTGAGGAAATAGTGTTTAATGAGCTGACTACAGGTGCTGGCAATGATATTCAACGTGCCACAGAGCTTGCAAAAAAGATGGTATGTAATTGGGGAATGAGCGCAAAAGTCGGTCCCATGACAGTGGGACGCGAAGAAAAACAAGTTTTTTTGGGTAAAGATATGATGCAACAAGACTTTTTTAGCGAAGATACCGCACGGCTTGTCGATAGCGAGATAAGACATTTCATCCAAGTTTCTCACGATAAAGCTACTCAGATTATCAGCTCTCATAAAGATTTATTGCATGTTCTGTCTAAAGAATTGCTGGAAAAAGAGACTTTGTCAGTCGATGAAATTTTTGACATAGTTTTGGCAAATGTAAATGATCAAGACAAAGAAATCATTGAGAAAAAGTATAATAAAGCACTTGAAATGAAAATAGATCCAAGTCCAAAAGAAAACAAAGCTGAAAAAGATAATGAAAATACAGAACTTGAAACCGAATATGATGAAGAAAATAAAATCAGCGAGCTTGATGAACTTGAAGATGCAGATGAGGTGTTTGACAAAGACGATGAAAATGACGCTAATTAGAGGTAATAATGAGTGAAATAAAAATGCATGGCACAACGATCATTGCTGTAAAAAAGGATGGTAAAGTGGCTGTCGGTGGCGATGGGCAAGTAACACTTGGTGCTACTGTTTTTAAAGCAAACTCGCAAAAAGTAAGAACTTTGCATAATGACAAAGTGCTTGCAGGCTTTGCAGGAGCGACAGCAGATGCTTTTACTCTTTTTGAAAAGTTTGAGGGCAAACTCAAAGAATATAAAGGTAATTTGAAGCGTTCAGCAGTTGAGTTGGCAAAAGATTGGCGCTCAGATAAGATATTACGCAGACTTGAAGCTATGATAATTGCGGCAGACGCAGAAAATCTTTTTATCATTACAGGCAATGGAGATATCATTGAGCCTGATGATAATATTGCATGTATTGGTTCAGGCGGCAACTATGCACTTGCGGCAGCTCGAGCAATGATCAAACATACAAATTTGACAGCAAGAGAAATAGTTGAATCTGCTTTGGAGATAAGCTCTGATATTTGTATTTATACAAATAAAAACTTCAGTATTTTGGAAATGTAAGTGGCTTATTGCCGATATTTTAAGGAGAAATAATGGATCTTAATTTTAGAGATTGTGCAGAGAAAAAGATGGGAGATTTGACCCCAAAAAAGATAGTAGAAAACTTAAATAATTATATAATTGGTCAAGATAAAGCAAAAAAAGCGGTGGCAATTGCACTTAGAAACCGCTGGAGACGACAAAAAGTGTCTGAAGATATGCAAGATGAAATCATCCCAAATAATATTATTATGATAGGACCTACAGGTGTGGGTAAGACAGAGATTGCAAAACGCCTATCACACCTTGCAAAGGCACCATTTATCAAAGTAGAAGCATCAAAGTTTACAGAAGTAGGCTATGTCGGCAGGGATGTGGAATCAATGGTGCGCGAATTGATGGATTTTGCATACAGTGAGGTGCGTGCTGAAATGGAAGAACATTATTCTGGTATTGCAAAAGAACGTGCTCTTAATAATGTTTTGGATATTGTATTGATGGAAGAATCAATATTTCCTGACATTGAAAACATGCCAGAACAGGACGATAGAAAAGCTAAGACAGAGTATAGCAATGAAGTAATTCAAACAATAAAAAACAAACTTATGAATGGTCGCCTGAATAATAAAGAAATAACGATTAGCACTACAGAAAATAAAAACCCACAAATTGAAATATTCTCCAATATTGGTTTGGAAAGCCTTGATTTTAATCTGTCTGAAATGATGTCGAATATTGTGCCCTTTAGCAAAAAAGAAAAGACTATTAAAATGAAGGTGTCAGAGGCTTTGAGCTATTTTACACAAAAAGAAGCAAGCAAACTTGTTAGTAGAGATAAGATAATTGAAGAGGCAAAATATCGCGTTGAAAATCACGGTATTATTTTTATTGATGAAATAGATAAAATCGCATCAGCAGAGAAAAAATCAACGACAGATGTCTCTCGTTCAGGTGTGCAAAGAGATTTATTGCCAATAATAGAGGGCTCAAATGTGCCAACTAAATATGGTATTATTAGCACAAATCATATTCTTTTTGTTGCAGCTGGTGCATTTCATATGTCCAAACCATCGGATTTGATACCAGAGCTGCAAGGACGTTTTCCTATTCGAGTGGAGCTTGAAAGTCTGACACAACAAGACTTTGAGAAGATATTAACAATACCCAAAAACGCTTTGCTGAAGCAATATATAGAGCTTTTTAAATCTGAAAAGGTTGAGCTTAGTTTTGAAAAAGAAGCTGTTAGCAGTATTGCAGAACTTGCAGCAAAAGCAAATACCAAAATGGAAGATATTGGTGCAAGAAGATTGCAAACTATTATGAATGCAATACTTGAAGATTATCTCTTTGAAATGCCTAAGAGAAACTTGAAACAAGTAATTATCACCAAAACAATAGTCGAAGACAAAGTAAAACCTCTCATTGAAGATGAAGATTTGTCAAAATATATCTTATAAAGATTCTTAACTGAATATGTCAGATCAAGAAAATATATTTACAGTTAGTGAAGTAAACCAGCATTTAAAAAATATCATTGAAAATATGCTTGGTAATCTCATGATTGAAGGTGAGATTTCAAACTATATCAAGCATAATTCGGGGCATATTTATTTTAATTTAAAAGACGAGTATTCAACAATTAAGTGCGTCTTTTTTAAGACATATAATCAATACATGAAGTTTTCTCCCAAGAATGGAGATAAGGTAGTTTGTGCTGGTAAAGTTACTGTTTATGAGCCACAAGGTGCTTATCAGATACAAGTGATGAATATGTATCAAGCAGGTATTGGAAAGCTGCAACAACAGTTTGAGGATTTGAAAAAGAAATTAGAAGTCGAAGGCTTATTTGCACGAGAACATAAGAAAAAAATACCACAAATGCCCAATAGAATTGGTGTTATTAGCTCTGAATCTGGTGCTGCATTTCAAGATGTCAAAAATATCATTTCAAGACGTTATCCAATGCATATCATGCTTTACCCAGCAACTGTTCAAGGCGAAAATGCAGCACGTGAGGTGAGCGAAGGCATCAAGTATTTTAATGAACAAAATAATGTTGATGTGATATTAATTACGCGTGGTGGAGGCTCTCAAGAAGACCTCTTTTGCTTTAACGATGAGGCTCTGGCTCGTGAGATATTTAAATCAAAAATACCAACAGTCTCAGCTGTGGGACATGAAATTGACTTTACAATAGCCGATTTTGTTGCTGATTTGAGAGCACCTACGCCCTCAGCTGGTGCTGAGCTATTAGTGCCCAACAGAGAAGAACTGCTTAATATGCTCAAACAAAAAGAAGCTCAACAGAAAAAGCTATGTTTGTATAAGATTAGCCAACATAAAAATATGCTGCAGCAAATGGATAAAAACCTCGAGCGTTTTCATCCAATGAAAAGGATTTTGATTTTACAACAAAGACTTGATCAGTATGCAATGACTTTGATACAAGTGCCAAATTATATCCAACAAAAAAAGACTTTGATACAGCAAATGCAAATTATGCTCAATAAGTTTGACCCTCGTAGAATACTGTTTTTGCAGAAAGAAAAGCTGATGAATGCAGAAAATACACTTTTTGGTTTTAAAGATAAGATTAGCCAAATAAAAGACGCTTTGGATACTCGACGCAATAAAATGCAGCAAATGCTTCAGATACTATACCAACAACGCTTAGTTCGGCAATATCAGAAAATTGAAAATCTAAAAAGTGAGATGCCGTTTTTGATGCAAAATAAACTTAATTCTTTTAGATTGCAATTGCAAAAATATAATAGTGTGCTTAATGAGTTTTCGCCTGAAAGAGCATTGGAAAAAGGTTATGCTTTGATAAAAAAGGAACAGAAGTTTATTTATTCAGCTAAACAATTAAAAGAAAAAGACATATTAGATATTAATTTTAAAGATGGTGTGTGTGAATGCGAAATATTATCAATAAAAGAACAGTAATTATTTTAGTTTTTATGCTCTTTACTATACTGGGTGCATTAGAGATGCGATCTGTATGGGTGACACCATGGGACCTCACTTCTGAGGAAAAGATAGATCAGCTTATCCAAGATTGCCTTTTTAATAATATTAATGAGATTCTTGCAGAAGTAAGATATCGTGGCGATGCTCTCTATCAGCCAAATAGAGTAAATAATCGCTTTACTAATAACGAAGAGAGATCTTATATTCTCGAAGATTCAAGCTTTGACCCTCTTCTATATCTGATACAAAAAGCAAAAGCACATTCAATAAAGGTTCAAGCTTGGGTAACTGTTTTTGTTATTACACCAAACAGCCCAGAACGACTATCGTTTGAACACCTCTATTTTAAAAATCGCACTTGGCTGACTTTCTCTGCAGAAGGTGAAAGAATGACGACAACGACACTTGAAGGAGCCTATCTCGACCCATATTTACCAGAAGTAAGAGACTATTTGGCAAATGTATTTGCTGATATTGCAATAAACTATGATATTGATGGAATTCACCTTGATTATATCAGATACCCAAACCACAGATGGGGCTTTCATCCCGCCTCTACTGATGAATATGAAAAAACAAGAAACGAGGATTATAGCGTTACGTGGGAGGCTTGGAAAGAAAAACAAGTTACTGAAACTGTGAGAATTATCTCTGAACGAGTCAAATCTGTTAAGCCTTATATCGAGATAAGTGCTGCTGTGAAGCCAGATCCTTTTTCTGCAGCAAAATACTATGGGCAAAATTGGGCAGACTGGCTTGATAAAAACTATGTAGATACTGTTTATTTGATGGCATACCAAACAAAAGACGCAAGCTTTAATCAATTGATGCAAAATATCCCACAAGAACATGCTAAGAAGATAATTGTCGGCTTGAGAGCATGGAGCGATACAAACTCTTATCCCTCTTATTTACTAAGAAATAAAACCGTTTCTGTTATTCAAGGTGGGTATAAAGGTGTATCCTTTTTTTCTTACGATGGCATAAAAACTCAATCATATTTTTCAACTATCAAGCCACTAATTCATTTGTTCAAAAAATATAATCCTAAACAAATTGAGACAAATTATTATAATATCTGTGGCAAAATTAAAGGCATAAATGGCAAACCAATAGCTGGCGCAAAAGTAGTACATAATAACAGCCATCAGGTAAGCTATACTGATTATGATGGAGTTTTTACCATATATCAAATAAAAGAAAATACTGATCAGATTCAAGTTGAATATTTCAATATAAACACTGTCTTTACTGCACATTTAAGTAAAAATGAGAAATTGAATTACAAAAATATCTTTATGATTGATGTTTTTCCTGAAGAATCTCAATCTCTGCATATCAAAATCATGTCAGATAATAAATCTATTTATCTTGCCTGGACAAGCGATGACGAACAAAGCTTTGCTCTATATAGAAAGAAAATATACTCGCCTAATGAGATTATTGACAATGATTTTCAGTTTATAAAGCTTGTAAATGGCACTCTAAAGCAGTCATTTAACTTTGCTGATTCAACCTTTGTAAATAGCTATAA
Source organism: Candidatus Cloacimonadota bacterium (assembly GCA_020532185.1). Taxonomy (GTDB): domain Bacteria; phylum Cloacimonadota; class Cloacimonadia; order Cloacimonadales; family WRIO01; genus JAGOCT01. The sequence goes on from JAJBBH010000041.1 coordinate 11,048, forward strand.
TTATAGCTATATCGATGATTCAGCTGAACCTTTTGCCCAATATGAATATCGGCTTATCAATAATGATTTGCTTGTGCAAGCCTTTGCCAGAGCTGAACTCGACTTTACTCTATATCCAATAGAGTTTTCGACGCAAAAGACAGAAGATGGTTATGAGATTACAACTCTTTCTGAAGATACTTGTCTTCTTAACTGGTCTATATTGGACATTAATGAAACCCCTCTCTTTTATGGAATTAGTCAAACAAACTCTGATAAGATTAAGTGGAATGGCAAAACTGCAGAGGACGAAAAACCAACAAGCAATCTTTTTATTTTTGAGTATCAAGTCAAACCTTTAGGCAATGAAAACATGTTTAATAAACCTGATAATAAATGGTATAGGAAATACTTTCATTAGGAGATAAAATGAGAATAGACTTATTGATGAATAAATTGTGTTTAGTTAAAACAAGAAGCATTGCAAAAAAAGCCTGTGATAATAACGCTGTAAGGGTAAATGGCAAAACAGCGAAAGCGAGTCTTGAGATAAAACCCAATGACATCATTGAATATGACCTTTTTGGATATAATACAGAGCTAAAAATCATAAAGATACCCATAGGTAATGTTGCCAAAAAAGATGCACCTGAGTATTACGAAATTAGTAGAAGAGAGTTAGTGATAAAAGATTAAAATAAGCCCAACGCTCTTTCAAAATGAATCACTCTTGAAAGCACTTCTAATAATTATAAGACGAAAATAACTAAAAATATGTCAAATACGGAACATTTATTGCTTGTAAATTAAGTGAAATAAGGAGGTCAAAATGAAAAAAAGTATTCTTTTTAGATCAAACACGTTGTTTTTAATATTACTTCTCTTTTTACTTAGCTTAAATCTTTTTGCCGAACAGCATAACACTGTAAGCGTTAGTGGCAAAGTCAAGAATGCAACAACTTACGCAGGCATACTCCATGCCAAAATACTGTTAGAGGGCGATAACTCTTATGAAACTTATTCTGATCAAAACGGCAATTTTTCATTTGACAATGTGGTCCCAACAAGTGTTTACACTTTAATTGTTAGAAAATCTTCTTATGAAGAATTCTCTCAATCAATTAATGTGGATACAAATAATGTAAACCTTCGCAATATTAGTCTTTTTAAAAGCCCTGAAAACCCAGAAGTATATATTGGTAATCTTGACTACACCGAAGATCTTTACAATTTCCCTTTTGAATGGCACTCTGCTGAAAAATATACTCAAACTTTATACTTTAAAGAAGAAATCAATAATGAATACTACATGGGTGGCGACACACCAATAACATCTATTAAATACCGTTATAATTCTTCAATGTCAGACCAATTAACCTTTCCTGTGAAAATATGGATGGCAAATAGAGAAGAAACTGAATTTACACAAGGTGACAGTTATTATTACTTTTTCTTCCCAGTTACTGAGTCAAAACTTGTTTGGGAAGGAGAAGTCGTGATTCAACCTGGCTCAGATAATGAGCTTGAAATCGTGCTTGACCAACCATTTTACTATACAGGAAATAGCCTATTAATCTCAATATATCACTCTCAGATACATACAAGCGATTATTACATTTATTTCAAAGGCACAAATCCTCCAAGTTCTAACGTTAGAACAGTTCATTCAGGAGAATACTCATCAGCTGCAGTAAACGTATATTATCCTGGCTATGGCTATTTTGATAATCGATATATTAATACCCAACTTACCTTCGGCACCGCAGGATATGCGTCAGTATTTGGTGTGGTTACAAATAACAACGAGCTTGTAACAGATGCAAAAATCTCTATTCAAGGAACAGATAGATTTGTTACAACCGATTCTAATGGAAGATATCAGCTTGATTATATAGAGCCTGGACTGACAACACTTATTGCTTCGTATGAAAACTATAATGATACACTTTATGAAGATCTTGAATTAACAGCAGATAGTAGTCAAGAGTATAATTTTGAACTTAGCCCACAAACAACCATCACCATAAGCGGACAAGTAAATGATTCTCTTACTGGGCAAGGTATTGAAAATGCCAAAATCCTCATCAGTGGCTATGAGGATTATGAAGCTATCACAAACAGTTCAGGTGCTTTCACTTTTACCAATATTAGCTCTGGTCAAGCATATGATATCAAAGTTTTGAAAACTAATTATGAGATCAGTTCTATCCAAATTCAAGCTGAAAATGACGACATTGCCTTAGGGACAATAAACCTTGTGCACGGAAGCAATATCATCGAGCAATTTATCGGAAATCCAGAGTCTGTTCTTGCAAAACACTTGTACCCAGTAAACTTATCCTATAAATACAGCCTAACTCAAACTTATTATATGCCTGAAGAAATATCAAGTGAATACCATTTTGGAGAGGGATCACTGATCACATCGTTATCTTATTATATAGATACTGATGGTGTCTTAGTTGAACCATATGCTATGAAAGTATGGCTCGCAAATGCAACAAGCTTCACTCCTAACGGCTTTGCTCTTTGGGTACCAATGGAAGAGTTTACGCTCGTTTTTGACGGCACAATTGACCTATCAAATGCAGGTACATATCCCGTTGAAATAGAGTTTAGCGAACCATTCGAATATGAAGGTAACGAGTTAATTGTTATGGTCAAAAAAAACGACCTTAATCAATATATAGGAAATGGCAAAATTGATTGGGTGAGGACTTACACACCATATTATAATGGAAGAACACATTTTTATGGGACAAATCAGCAAGATTTAGAACCTGAAGGATATTATGGTGATAAAACATCATTCGTGCCAAACACTAAGTTTAATTTTATCACTTCTGACTACTCTTCGATAAATGGCACAATCACACAAAATGGCTCTCCCATTGAAAATGTAAAAGTGGCTATAGATGGCACAAACCGCTATACTTTCAGCGATGCACAAGGCAATTACACTCTTAATTATGTGCCTACTGGCAATATAAGTATCACCGCATCAAAACATTTTTACCTTGATAATACTGCTCAACTTATTGTCAATAATGATCAAGTAACTACTCATGATTTTAATCTAAGCAACTTACCAACAGTTACTGTATCTGGCGATATTATCGGTAATGACACAGAACAAAGTCTACCATATGCAGTCATTACACTCAAAGGCTACGATAATTATCAGACAGTCAGTTCAAATATGGGCGTATTTAATATAGAAAACGTCTATATAAATCAAAACTACACAATGAATATCACCGTTAGCGGATACAATGTCTATACAGCTGAAATACAAGTTGCTGATAGCAATTTAGATTTGGGAACAATCACATTAAACAAGTATCTAAACCCACCTAAAAACATACATTATCAGATTGTGAATCATGAAGTACTACTGAATTGGCTTCCACCAGAGGAGAATCGTCAGCTCAATAAAAGAAACATAATTCATGAGAATAAACTTGCAATCAATGACAGGTTTGAAAACTTAACAGGCTATCAAATCTGGAAGTTCAAATCTGCTGATCTTGAAGACACAGACCAATGGACATTATTAGAAGATGATTACACAGAAACAACTTATACAGATATTAGCTGGCATGATGATCAAGAAAACGAGTATATGTACGCAGTTATTGCAAAGTATGATCATATTCATCTATCTGAACCATGTTTTACGAATCCAATAGAAAAAATACGATATGGACTGCTTAAGTTTATCATTAACACATTTGATGGCCAAAGCCCAGTAGGTGCAATAATTACAATCAAAAGCATTGACCAAAACTCTTCTTTCGAGCAGACAATCAAAGTGCAAGCATCAAATACTTTTATGCACTTAAACTACGGCAACTATTATATTAAAATATCAAAGCCTGGTTATGCGTTGCATATAAATGAAAACTTTGAGTTTAATCAGGAAGATGTTGCATATCCAACAATCACTCTTGGAGCTACTGGCTATTTTTTACATGAGGATTTCGATGGCAGTGAATTTCCGCCAACTGAATGGCAGTTAAAAGATGCTGATCAGGATAGTCATAACTGGTTTTTATTAAACCATGATGGCGTAGCATATTCTGGAACAGGCTGTGCCGCTTCTGCATCTTATATCAATAATATTGGTCCTATACAGGCTGACAACTACCTGATCAGCCCAGCTATTATTATTCCCGAATCTCGCTCAAGTTGCTGGCTCAAATATAGAGTTGCTGCTCAAGATGACGAATATACACAAGAGCAATACTCTGTTTTATTGGCAATTGGTAACCCATCTTTGGCTAACTTTACTGAAGTTTACTCAGAGACAATTAACAGTACAAACTATGAGTTTAGAGAAGTCAATCTCAATGTTAGCCCTGGAGAAACAATATATATTGCCTTTAGGCATCACACAGATACAGACCAATTCATAATAAAGATTGATGATATTAAACTCTCTTTCTCTCTATCCGATGACGATATCATATCACCCACAATAAAAACTGCCTTATATGCGAACTATCCAAATCCATTTAATCCTGAAACAAATATCTCATTTGACCTTGAAAACAACGCAAATGTCTCAATCAATATCTATAATATCAAAGGTCAAAAAGTCAAAACTCTCGTAAATGATAGATTCAATGCAGGCTCACACTCCATCATCTGGAATGGCAAAAACGACAATGACAAGAGTGTTGGCAGCGGCATTTACTTCTATAACATGAAATCGGGCAAATACACTTCAACACGTAAGATGATCTTAATGAAATAATGAATTAAATAAACAAATTAAAGCGGGCATATGCCCGCTTTTTTAATAAAGACAAAATAAAATTACCCCAAAAAAGAAACTAATTCAAAATCATAAAACTTTTTTCTCACACAATTCCTTAAATATAATACAAATTAAATAGCCATTAAGTAGCTATTTTTCAATAAAATACTGTTATTTATAACTTGTATAACATAAATATTTAAACATGTTTTTAAAATATTTACAAATAATTAAAAATAATTATTGACAAACAAAAATAATAGTCTATCATCAAGACAATATTATAAAAGGAGGACTTATAATGAGTTTAGCAAAGCAAATCAAAAAAAACAAGCTCCTGCTTGTTGTGCTATTGTTACTAAGCACATCATTATTGGCTCAATTCCCTGAGGGATTTGAAAGCGGCACTATTCCTTCGACATGGACTACATACGACCAAGACGGTAACGGGCGTACATTTATTCCTTATAATGCAGGGGGCGAGGCATATGATGGCTCTTGGGTTGCAAGAGAGGGCTATGATACCTCAAGACCTAATGATGACTGGCTTGTTACCCCACAAATCAACGTAACA
>JAJBBH010000125.1 GCA_020532185.1 Candidatus Cloacimonadota bacterium
AAAGCTACCTGACATTGAACACCTCTTTTATTCTTTAATTAATGCCATTCTATGATACCCTATATTATTGTCAAGTAATATTTTAACTATATTTATTGTCTGCTTTCTAATTCAAAGCTCTCTTAATTGTTGTAAATACAATTGTAAGAATAAATAGTATTGATGCAGTGCTTGTTTTCAAATGGGCTAATGCGTAATTCCAAAAGATATATGCAAGACCTGATTGAAAAATACCCATTTCAATCAACCAAAACCATTGTAATCTTGTAGAAGGAATTGAAGATCTCAAAACAACAAAGGGAGAAGCCATGATTGATGAGAGCAAAAAGACTTTAAATAAGAATTGAATGATTTTCAATGGTTCTCTTTTTAATGGTTTTACATATTGTGCCGAATAAAATGTGTAAGCCCCAAAAGATACTCCTGTTAAAATACCTAAAACAATGCCTATATAATAACCGTCTTGCAATTCTGGATAGCTACCTTTACTTGCCGCAATAAATGCTATTCCTAAAAATGAAATAAACAATGCGATTATTTCTTTCAAACTTGGCTTGATACCCAAATAAATGAAAGAAGCAAATAGAACAAAGATTGGAGCTAAATTTTCTAAAACCATTACAAAAGTGCCTGGTAGATAAACTAATGTTAGATGATATAGTAAAGAATTACCAAAAACACCAATAGATGAAATTAATAAAACTTGTTTCCAGCTTTCAATCCATGAAAACCTTAACGCCCTTTTAAAAAGCAAATAAATAAAAAATACTAAACTGCCAAGCCAAAACCTAACAGCAAATACATAATACATATCAACATTTTGCAGTGCCAGATAGCGTCCTGCAGGGCCGTGTATCCCCCATAGAAAAAGAGCAATTAGTGCATAAATAAAGCCAATATTCATAAATTATTACAAAAAAGGAAGCATACCTTGCAATAAAGTATGCCCTTTTTTTATGTTTTACTCAAATTTATCTGCGTTTAGTAAGCCAGTTACAGTCTCAATAAGCTTGTCTTTATGAATCTTGATTTCATATGCATCAAAGCCTACTTCTTTTGCTTTTGCTCTGCTTTCTTCACTGGTAAGTGTTGTCACAGCGACACATGGCGTATTAATAAATTTATCGTTTTTCCTTATTTCTCTTGTGAATTCGTATCCATCCATTCTTGGCATCAAAAGATCAACGATAAACAAATCATAATGCGTTTTTGCAATCTTTTTTAATGCATCTAAACCATCTACTGCTGTATCCACTTTAAAGCCAGCAGACTCAAAGTACTGTTTTTCAAGAGTACGGAAAAATGAGGTGTCTTCGACGATTAATATTCTATACTTACTATTTATATTATTCCTTTTCATTAAGGTCTTTTCAGGTTCAGCCAGCTCAACAATTTGATAGATGTCTGGAAAAAGAATTAATTTATCGTCCATTAAGGTAGAACCGATTAAGCCCTTCGATGTGATATTCTCTGTATCAATACTGATTCTTGCAGATAGCGAATCGATAATTTTATGTGCAATAATACCAATAGGGTTCTCTAAGAGTTTTGGAATAATTACATATCTGAAGTCACTTTGTACTTTCCTTGTTTTAACTGGTAAGAAATGCTCAAGCCTGACAACTCTTAAGCTCTTATTCTCATGTTCAATATATTCTTTTTCGCCTACAATCTCAAAATCGGAATTATTAATTTTTTCAATTCTTTTGATTAAGTCGAGATTCAAAGCAAAATACTCTTCTTCTGCATTTTCAAAAAGTAAAATATCTTGATGCTCTGAGCTTTCATTTACAGTCTCTTCTTCATTAATATTCAACGATTTTTCTTGTTCTCTTATATCTGCAAAATTTAGCTGAGCTTTATTAGCTATACCTGAAATATCTAAAATAAGTGAAACAGATCCGTCTCCCATAATGGTTGTACCAGAATAACAGTTTGTATTTTTAAAGAAATAAGGTATTGATTTTACGACAATTTCTTCAACGCCAACAATTTCGTCAACGACTAAACCAAATTCGTTTACGTCGTGTTTGAGCACTAAAACTCTTGTAATCTCGGATTCTTCATTCCTTTTTGATATACCTAAAACTTCATTTAAATAAACGATAGGTAATAGATTATTTCTTAATCTTAAAACAGGAGATTCATTTACCTTTTCGATTCTACGATTACGATCATCGTTTTTTACCCTAACAAGTTCTTTTAGCGAAACTTGTTGCAATGCAAAATACATATTTTCTGTTTTTACGATCAATGATGGTATTATAGCAAGTGTAAGAGGCAGTTTAATATTAACTGTTGTTCCAACATTAATTGCTGAATCGATACTAACTGAGCCACCTAATTTTTCAATATTTGTCTTAACAACGTCCATGCCCACACCTCTGCCAGACACATCAGAAATTTGCTCAGCAGTGGATAATCCCGGAGCAAAAATCAACTCGAGGATTTGTTTATCAGATAATTTTTCACCTTCTTCTTTTGTTATCACATTTTTTTGAATAGCTTTTTGCAAAATCTTTTTTGCATCAATACCAGCACCATCGTCAATTACATCAATATTAACTTTTCCACCTTCGTGATAAGCTTTTAGCCACACAGTTCCATGTTCTGGCTTGCCCTTTTTGACTCGTTCAGCTGTGGTTTCAATTGCATGATCAGCACAATTTCTCACGAGATGTGTCATAGGATCAGAAAGGTTTTCAATGATTGACTTATCCAAATCAACATCATTTCCTGAAGTCTCAAGAACAATTTTTTTATTTAATTTAGAACCCAACTCTGTCACCATTCGAGGAAATTTATTAAAAACGAGAGAGATAGGCTGCATTCTTGTATTCATAATCTTTTCTTGTAAAACAGATGTTGTCATATCAATATCTTGCAGTACCGCAGAAAGTCCAGGTACATCTTTTGCAGGTTCAGATGCCATTCTTAAAAGCTGGTTTCTTGCTAAAACAAGCTCTCCTGCAAATGCCATTAAATTGTTTAAAAGAGATACTGAAACTCTTAAAGTTTCTTGATGTTGTGTACTTTCTTTTTTCCCTATTAGTTCTGATGAAGGCATTTTGATATCAGCTTTTTTTACAGGCTCAGCAATTTCTTCTTTATCTTGTTCGATATGTTCATCAATAGAAACACTGGCTTCAATTGTTTCATCAATTTCCTCAATCGGTTTTTTTTCTTCTATTTCTGATTTATCAGTCTCGCTATCAACATGCAAGCCATGAAGTACTTTAAACTCTTTAGCAACAAACTCTGGTATTTCTAATGTTTGTATTTGTGAATCATCAACCTCCAAACCAATAGCTATCAAATCAGGCTCTAATACGGAAGAAAACAAATATACAAAAGGCATATCATTATCTACAACGCTTTCATCTAAACCACTTATTGCTGACAAGTCTGCATAAGATCCTATAAGCCTACCAAGCTTTTCGATATTTTTTAGATAATCCAAGGGAGTCTTTCCTCTGGACTTCATATCTTTTTTAGTAAAAGCATGTACTGAGTACAAAAAATGTCCATGTGAAAGAGCTTTCTTCAGATCTGATATAGGTATTTGAAACTGTTTAGAAAGCTTTTCTGGCAGGTTTTCTTTGTTCTCCATAGGTATATCGACCATCTCGACACTTGCCTCACCAGTTAAGAATGCGTTAAGTTCTTCCACAACATTTTCTGCATTTATTTCTTCGCTATTATCAATATCATCTACCATTTGCTTTAAAAGGTCTGTACCCTCAAGCAGCTTTGTAATCATTTTTGAAGTTGGAGCTAATTTACCATCTCTGACCATTGAAAGCAAACTTTCCATAACATGACTAAGAGAAGTAATATTTTGAAACCCAAAAAATCCAGCTGAACCTTTAAGACTATGAACTGCTCTAAATATTCTATTAATAAGTTCTTGTTCAGGGTTATCTTTATTTGATTCCAATAAAAGTAAATCTGGCTCTAAGTTATTCAAATGTTCATTAGATTCTTCTAAAAACATTTGAAGCATTTCAGGATCTTGACCGATCATTAATACCTCCTAATAGTGTTAAGAAACTTCAAAATAAGAAGTTAGTTTAAAAAGGTTAAACAAGTTCAAAATTGCCCTTGAGGTATTTATTACAGAGAATTTTCTATTTTCTGAATGTACTTGTTTATAAAGCCCAACCACAAGATTAATACCCATTGAGTCTATTTCTGTCACGTTTTCAAGATTCAATACAATTGAGTTTATATCAGGGTTTTTAGATAAAGCGTCTTTAGCCGTATTTAATTGAGCATCGATATTTGATGCGACAAGGTTTAACTTTACAACCAATTCGATATTATTTTCATTGATTACCGCTTCCATAAATTCTCCTATTCTATGATTTTAATTCAACAATTAATAAATTATTTTTACTATATATTTTATTACAAAACTCATTTATCAGAAAAAGACCACGCTCATTGATGCGGAGTTCATCTTTTTCAATTGTTTTTAAGTGTTTTTTAAAGTCAAAACCATTGCCCTCATCTTGAACAGCAAACCCAAGCTTTCGCTCTAATATATTGAAAAACATGACAAAAACAATATGCTTTGATTTGTCTAATCGGTTACCATGCTTTACAGCGTTAGTCAGTAATTCTCTTAAGACTAAATTAAGTTGAAAAAACTCAAGTTTGTTAATATTCTCAATTAAACTATAAATAAATTGACTTAACATATCCGCAATTCTGTCAATATCTTCAAGCAAAGAATTAGCAAGACAACATACAGACTTATATTGTGACTTGCAAAAATCTTTACTAACGATTTTGTGTATATTGGCTACATTATTTAAATATTTATGCTCAATCATTCTTGGACAAAGTGCTGAAATAGATTTATTTGTTTTTTTAGACAAGCCATTTACAATATCATCGCAATTTTTGCAAGAAAAGAAAATCGTATCTTGTGATACAATATTATCAATATTTGTATTTAAAAAGAGTTTGATATCATTAAAAATATAATACTTTAAGCTTGATATGTCATTATTTATTTCTGTAACTATATCAGAAGTATTAATTTGACTGGTATTTTGCTCTAATTCTATGCATTCTGGCTTTTTATCTGAATTTATAAATACCAATTTATGATTCATTTACCCCCTCTTTTCATAATTCTAAGTTATTATTGATAACAGTAGATATACACTCTATGTCTAATTAAATATTAGTATAAAATCATGATTAAGGCAAGTTTTTTTTAAGACTATTAAATACAGCAAGATCAAATTTTAATGAAACTACAAGCTGATTCAGTCCGACATCTTTACTTGTATCTAAAATATAACCCATATTTAGTTGCACGTCATTTTTTATTCTAACAGTTGTTCCTATTGTTAAAAGCCTTAAATCTACGGGTTTTATAAAGCCTATATCTGGAATTGCATTATAAAAGTTTGGATGAAATTCATCTAAACTATCTGATGAATAATTAGGCACATTATATTCGCCTGAATAGATCTTAGGACTATAAATAAAACCTAATTTTAAAGAATAGTCTCCTATTTTAATAAAAGGGTTTTCAAATCTTTTTTCTATACCAAGCTTAAAAACGGCTTGATCATTCATATACTTTGCTTGTTGACTATATAATGTGAAGTCTGTATCTGCCAACACTATTAGATCATTATTAAATTTTATTGCTATACCTGCTTTTAATTCTGCTGGAATTGTCATATTGTAATCTATATATTTATGCTTATAATTAACATCAACTGCGTGAACAAAAGAAGCACCTAAGTTTACAAACTCACTTTGGTATAATAAACCAGGTTGTATGCGGTAATAGGCTTTATTAAAGCTTATTAAATCGACTTTTCCTTCATTTCTGTACTCTCTAAAGCTATGAACATTGACTATTCCATTAACACCAAAAGAAATATGTTTATTTAATTCATGTGCAAAAGATAATAATATTTGATTATTCGCATATTTTGGTTTATAATCGACAGAAGTATCTGTTTGAGGTAATGGTCTTTCAAAGCTATTATATTCAAGAGAATTTTCCAAGTTATAAGAGAAACCAAAGTGTGTATTATTAAAAGGTGCAAATGAAAAACCTATAGAATTAAGAGGTGAATTGGATTGATACTTGTTGTTTTGTAAATCATTAAACTCATCAACTCTTGCTTTGATGGCAATTTCTAAGATCATGCTGGAATAGTCATCAAGCATTGCTGCAGGGTTATGATGTGCATAGTCCACACCACCTGGTAAAGCCATTCCAGTATGCCCACGACCTACCATATCTGCATTTAAATAATTTTTAGAATACTGATCATAAAAACCTTGTGCAAAATCTGGACCAACATAGTCAACAGCCTGTGCATACAAACTAATTATGAACAACAATAAGATACCAAAACAAATCCTTTTCATAATTTACTCCTGCTTCATTAAGAATATTGTTTGATCACGATTAGGTCCCACTGATATTATTGAAACTGGAATTTCGAGAAGTTCTTCAATTTTTCTTACATAAAGCTGTGCATTCAAAGGTAAAGACTCCCAAGTTTTACACTGAGTTATGTCATCAGACCATGTATCCATTGATATATAAACAGGCTCAACCTCTTCTAAAACTCTTTGATCGCTTGGAAACTCTTCTACTATTTCACCGTCAATAGAGTAAGCAATACATATTTTAATTTCTTCTATGCCGCTCAATACATCGAGGAGAGTCAAGGCGACATTGTCAATACCATTTATCATTACAGAATACTTTGCTGCGACAGCATCAAACCACCCACATCTTCTTGGACGCCCTGTTGTAGAGCCAAACTCATTACCTTGTCTTCTAATTTGTTCACCTAAATTATCATGTAGTTCTGTGGGAAAAGGACCAGAACCAACTCTTGTAAAATAAGATTTGAAAACGCCTATTAACAAATCGATATGCTTTGGTGGGTAACCTGTTGCAATAGAAATTCCACCTGATATTGTATGCGAAGATGTTACATATGGATATGTACCAAAATAAATATCAAGCAGTGTTCCTTGAGCACCTTCAAACAAAATTTCTTTATCTTGTTTACGACAACTATCTAAAAAATAAGGCAAATTGATTAAATACTCATCCATGCGCTTACCAAAAGAAAAGAGGCTTTCTGCATTTTCTTTTATTTCTTCTTCATCCATTTTAATGTGATGATATTTGCATAAATATGAAAGCTTATAAATGATATTATCAATATTATTCAAATCAGACATTCTCAATCCGATACGTGATATTGAGTCTGAATAACAAGGACCAATGCCTCGTTTAGTTGTACCAATTTTTTTATCGCCTGACAATTCTTCTTGTTTTTCATCCAATATTTTATGCATTGGAAGAACAATTGAAGCTCGATAATCAATAAAAAATCGGTCTTTAAAAATAATGCCTTGTTCTTTGAGTGCTGATATTTCTTTTTCAAGCTGTTCAGGATCGATTACAACAGCAGAGCCCAATGCGCATTTTTTGTCTTCATGAAAGATTCCAGAAGGTATTAAATGCATTACAAACCTTTTATTGTCAAACTGAATAGTATGCCCTGCATTGCTTCCTCCTTGAAAGCGTACAATAATATCTGCATCGCTTGCTAACACATCAACAACTTTAGCCTTAGCCTCATCTCCAAAAAGACATCCCAAAACTGCAATAGCACTCATTAATAACTCCTTATAGGTATAATTTAGAACATTTATTCTACATTGTCTATATTATTATATTAGTTCTTTTCTGTCAACATAAATATTACACAAAAAGCCTCTTAATTAATTATCTCGTCCAAAAGCCTTTTTAAAATCTTACTTGAATTGTATCCATCAGCTTCTGCTGCGTATGAAACAAGCACTCTATGTCTCAAAACAATATCAGCAATTGCTCTGATATCATCAATTGAAGGAGACAAGCGCCCTCTCATAGCACCATATATTTTTGCTGCTTGTACAAGATATTGCGATGCTCGTGGTCCAGCTCCCCAATTCACCCATCTATTAATAAAGTCTGGTGTATCTGGGTTATTTGGTCTTGTAGCTCGTGCAAGTCTTACTGCATAAGCCAATACATGTTCGCTTACAGGTATGTCATATATAGCTGACTGGATATCAAGAATAGACTCATGTGTTATGATAGCATTTGGTTCATTTTCTTGTTTACTTGTTGTATTTAAAACAATTTCCTTTTCCTCTTCAAAATTTGGATAATCTATAATAATATTAAGCATAAATCTATCTAATTGTGCTTCGGGTAAAGGGTATGTACCTTCCTGTTCAATTGGATTCTGTGTTGCCAAGACCAAGAATGGTGCTTCTAATGAATATGTCTCATTACCTACACTTACTTGAAATTCTTGCATTGCTTGCAATAGAGCAGACTGTGTTTTAGGTGGTGTTCTGTTTACTTCATCTGCTAAAATTAGATTCGCAAATATTGGACCTTTTATAAACTGAAAATACTTTGAGCCATCACTCTTGTTTTCAGTTAAAATCTCGGTACCAGTGATATCAGAAGGCATTAGATCTGGAGTAAATTGAATACGGCTAAACTTTAATTGAAGTATTTTTGCCAAAGTTGATATCATTAGTGTTTTTGCTAAACCTGGAACTCCTTCTATCAAGCAGTGACCATTTGCAAATAGTGCAATCATAATTTGCTCAATTACTTTATCTTGCCCAATAATTTTCTTGTGCAATTCTTCTGTGATTTCTGCTTTAATGTTTTGCAAATTATCAAGAATTTGCAAGTTATTTTCTGATTGTCTCATTTTTTCCCTCATATTTCATAAAATCTATCACTTTCATCCCTGCGTAGCTTAAGCTAATCAGCCCCACAAGGATTACAATAATGCCAGTTATTAAGTGTGAAAACGCCATTACAGCACTGACCATATTCTTGCTAAGACCAAAACCCCATGTAAATATTAATACTGCAATCAATTCGTTGGAGCCAATCTGAGCTGGTGGGTGTGGTAATATATAACTCAAATATATTAAAGTATAACCAAATAAAACATAAAAAAACTCAATATTTTGTTCAAAAGACCTAAACAACAACCAAAAGAATAAACTATCACAAACTACGCTAAATACAGTTAATAATATACTTATATTTAACAGATTTGTACGACCTTTAAACAATGCTACCCCATCAACAAATTGGTTTATAAGCTGCTCAACCTTTTTCTTATATTTATTTGGCAAAAAAAAGAAGCTTATATTTAAAAAACTTATAGCTTTCTCCTTTTTTAAAGAAGCGAACAATATAATAAAGACACCCAATAAAAATATTAGTAATAGTAAAAAAATCAGGCTAAATAAGTACTTATTTAATTGTAGTGGTATAAATGGTATAAGAAGCAGAATAATAAATATTCCGAGAGTATCAAATAATTTATCCACAAACACAGATGAAAAAGCTTTCGATACCTCAAGTTTATGATTTCTATTTAGCAAATAGCATTTTGCCAGTTCTCCAGCACGGATAGGGATAATGTAATTAATAAAGTTGCCTGCCATTAAATACGCAAAGCTGTCTTTTTGCTTAATTTTACAGTTGGGTGAAAGTATTATTTTCCAGCGATATGCTCTGATATAGTAAGAGAATATATAAACAAAAAAAGCCAAACAGGCAAGACCAAAATTAACTTGTTTCAAGTATCCTATCAGGGCATTTCTATCTATCATTTTGAACCAAAAATAGAATAAGATTATTCCTAATATTATACTTACAAAGATTTTTAAGTTTCTGTTTTTAAGCATTTGCTGATATGCCTATCTAATAAACAACATAAACTGATGATGAGCCCATATCTTTTTAAACCATAAAGGTGCATATTTCTCAAAGAATTCATATTTTGTAAAATCATGAGGCATTGTTGGTTTCTTACCTAAATAATAGTCCAAAATTGTTTTAGGCTCATTAATTTCGTGATCTTTATTTTTAAACTTTATAATATTGTGCAATCCAAGTTTGTGCACAAAGTCTTCTTTTGACATACCAATATCTGGCCATAACGGACAATCAATTAGCTCATGGTGAAGAAGTTTCCAATGCTTATCAATCAATATTTTCTTAATTGTATAAATATTGATATTCTCCTCTTTTAGATACTTATTAAGGTCATCTTGTCCAAAATATTTTTGTTGCATGTACCCTAAACCTGTTTGATTAGGCACCATTATCAAAATTACGTTTTTGGTAATCCTATCAAGTTCTGTCAAAAATAATTCTAAGTCATCAACAAACCACAAAGCAGAGAAATTCCAAGACATATCAAAAACTTTATTATCAAACTCAAGGGAGGAATAGTCTTTTGAATAATGTATATCTATCGGTAAATTGTATTGATTCCATAGTTCTTTTATTTTTACTATTCTATTCTCATCATGGTCCAAAAGGCTTACTTGGATACCCTTCTGAGCCAAGCCCAAACTATTAATCCCACTCATGCCAGTAAAACCAAATGATGGTGCTTCAAGAACAGTATTAATAGCAAAATGTTTGACAATTTTAAACAAAGCTCTATTAATAATAAAACGTTCATAGGTTGAGCCTAAACCCTCATCAGGGTTTACAAAATACTTCTGCCAAAAATGCAATATTGGTATAGCCATATTACAAACCCTTTTTAAAGCGTTTATACCAATCAATTGTGTCTTTAAAACTTGGTATCGTGTTTATTTTTTTTAAACCTAAATCATTATATGCAGAACTCACTTCATAATACCAACTCTTTGATATTAATTCAAATCTACTCACCCATAATTCGCTATTAAAAAAGCGACTTATATTTTCCCCAATCAAAAAATTATTTTTGTCTATTCGTTTTTTATTAGGGTAGGCTTTTTGGTGGATTTTTGTAGAGATAAACTGCACAAGCTCATGAAAGCTTACAGGTTTCTCATCTGCAATATTCCATTCCTTACCGCTACAATGTTCCATTTTTAAAGCTTTTACAAATGCTTCACTTAATAGTTCAATATGAGTCAGATGTATTCTGTTGTTTTCTTTCGGGTAATACAATAATTTCTTATCTATAAGCTTTGTCAATGTAAAGGGAAAACCAAAATCCTCTCCACCATAAGTAATTGCAGGTCGGATAATACAGGCATTTAACTTGTTTTCGAGTACTTGTTTTTGTATGATAGCTTCACATTTTATCTTTGTAAAATGATAATAATTATCCTCTTGTTTGGGTGTTTTATTATTAGCTGGCAATTCAATAGGGATAGCACCAAATACGCCTACAGACGAGCAAAAGATTAGCTTTGATTTATTATTTACTGCATTCAGTACCAATTGCTCAGTTGAATCTACATTTGCCTTTAAATAGATTTCTTTTGAGAATTTTCTGCCGCCTCGTAAAGCTCCGATATGTAAAATAGAAGCAAAAGCATTTTTTTGCAAAAATTGCCTTAGAGTATTTGTATCAGCTAAGTCAATTTCAACAAGATTTATCTTATTTTCAAATTCAGCATATCTTTTTTTATCTGTATTAGGGCGAATCAAGGCTGTTATTTTGTATTGTCCTACCAAGCTTTTGGCTACACTTCTCCCAATAAAGCCAGTTATACCTGTTAATAATAAAGTATTCATTTATTCACCAAAGAAATCAAGCATTTTTTCCAAAAAACTCTTCTTTTTAGGAGTTTCTTTTCTTACCATATAAAAATGTGGTAAATGCTCGTTGTTTAGCATTTTTTCAGGGAATGTCTGTGATAGCAATTCAGCCATCTTATTGTCAAACTCATGTCGTATAGCGTCTACTGCTTCGGGAAAATCATATACCATAGAGCGGCAATGGCAGTCAGAACCAAGAAAGTGAACCCAACCTCTATCAATTAATTCAAAAGCAGTATCTTGTACTTGTTTACCATAACCACCAAGAATACTACCTGTATTTATTTGCAAATATACATCTCTTTGCAAGAAATCATCAGCTTTAATAGGGTTTTCTTTTATTTCTTGATACCTTTCTGGGTGTGCCAAAATAGGTTTCATACCCTTTCTTGTCATCTGATATAGTAATTGATACAAATCTTCGGTAAAACCGTTTAAGTTATTCTCAACTAAAACATACTGACTATTGTTTATAAATAAGTTTTCTTTTATTATATCATCAATAATATTTTCCCCATTTAAATATACTTCTGCGGAATGATAAAAATGCACATCTGGTGCATAATCATCTTTAATCTTCATTATATCTTTAAATATCGAAGACACTGCTTTGTGAGTGCTTTCGTAAAATCCTGGCATATAATGAGGAGTAAAAACTAATTTTTTTACACCTGATTCTTGGATTAATTTCAGATATTCAATTGTTGTTTCAATATCTTTCGCACCATCATCAAGACCTGGTAAAATATGATTGTGTATATCGATCATTAAATCCTCCAAATGCAATTTATAGCCCATAAAATAAGGCTATCTTAACTGCTTTATATCTGCTGCTATTTGCGTTTAACAGAATGCACAGCTTCACTGATTTCCTTCACTAAATTATAATTATCTAACTCTTCTAAAACAGTACCAATAACTATAAAATCAGCTCCAGATTCTGCTTTTTCTTTAGCTGATTCAGGAGTTCTAATACCTCCACCGACAATTAATGGTATATCTATTTTGCTTGACACACACTTGATCATCTCATTTGGAACAGAATGCTTTGCTCCACTACCTGCTTCAAGATAAATCATTTTCATTCCCATGTATTGACCTGCGAGAGCATGAATCAAGGCAATATCATTTTTTTTATGAGGGATTGGCAGACTATGGCTCATATATTGGACCGATGATAGATTTCCAGACTCTATCAAGATATAACCAGTAGGAATACTCTCCAAACCTGTATTATAAAGCTGTGGTGCACATCTAACTTGCTCTTCTATTAGGACTTGAGGGTTTCTACTGCTAAGCATATTTAATAGCAGTATTGCATCAGCATAGCCAGTAACAAAATTAAAAAGTCCAGGAAATATTATCACTGGTATTTCAATATTCTTCTTAATAATTCTAATAGTTTCTTCATAACGGCTTTCTACCATGATACTGCCACCAATCAATATCACATCTGCACCATTTTGCTCGTAAATTTTGGCAAGTTCAAGGTTTTCTGTCACATTATTTTTATCTGGATCAATCAAGCAAAACAGGCTATGTTGTTTTTCCTTCATATCTAACAATTTTGAATAAATATTATTTTTCATATTAATCCTTTTAATTCTAAAATCAAAGAAGTTCCGAATATTAATAAGAGCACAAACATATCGATCTTCATCCATCTATGAATCTCATTTACAATTTCTTTGTGCTGTGAACGAATTAGCACAATATTAAATAATGCTAAAGGTATTGCTACCAATATATTAAGCATAACAAACTCAAACCTATTGCACATACCAAATAAATAAAAAACAAAAATACATAGAACAAGTAAAACTGAGGGGATAACGATCAGAAAAGATGTTTTTTGTTTTCCTAAACTAATAGCAATAGTTTTTGCACCTTCGCTTAAGTCGCCTTCATAATCTTCAATTGTCTTTGTCCATTCTCTTATTAGAGTATAAAGAAAGGCAAAAACCATGATTGGCAATGCCCGCTTAATGTTTTGACCAAGCAAAGCACCAAACAAAAACGTTGATGAAGCTGCCCATGAAACCACAAGATTGCCCAAGAGACCATTCTTTTTTAAGTATGCAGCATATAATACCAAAAGAAATAAATTCACTGATGCTATTATTAAATGCCATCTATTTAGACTCAGCAAACTCAAAATTATCCCAACTAAGCCTAATATCACACCCAAATATTGTGCTTGTTTAATGCTCAAAAGCCCTGAGGGTAAAATACGCTCAGGCTTGTTAATTATATCAATTCCGATATCAAAGATATCATTAATTACATAACCTGCACCTGCTATCAAAGTTGCTGAAAGAGCTATAAAAATGTTATCAATACTAAAAAAAGATGAACCTGCCACTAATGCCCCAAAAACAACGCAAACAAAGCTAAATAGACAATTCAAAGGTCTGACAATCTTAATTGGCTTAATATATTCAATAGTTTTTGATAAAAAAGCTTTACTCATTTTTTACGGCAATCTGTCCTTTATCATTTTTACAAATTCTACAAGTATCTGATTATTCGGCATATTTTTGATTAATTTATGGGCATCACTAATTAGCTTCTCAGCTGTTTGTCTTGCTTTATCCAAACCCAAAATCGATGGATAGGTAAATTTATTGTTGCGTATATCTTCATAAGGCTCTTTACCGAGCATTTCAAAGTCGCCAACATCATCTAAAATATCATCGATAATTTGATAGGCTAAACCAATATTTTGAGCATATAAAGTCATTGTATTAAACATATTATCGTCTGCACCGTCCAAAACACAAGCTAATTGTACAGCAGCCTCTAATAATGCACCTGTTTTTTTCATATGCACATATCTTATTACGTTAATAGGTACATTTTTCTTAGTTGAAGATATCAAATCAACTGTCTGACCGCCGATCATACCGCGTGTTGACACGGCATTACACATAACTCTTATACAAAGAGTCGCCTTTTTTTTGTCATCCAATTTCGCTATCGTTTCAAATGCTTTTGTTAACAAAGCATCTCCTGCCAAGATAGCAATTGCGGGAGTAAACTTTATATGGCAAGATTCCTGTCCACGCCGTTCGTCAGAGTCATCCAAAGCTGGTAAATCATCATGAATTAAGGATGCTGTATGAACCATTTCCAATGCGGCAGCAGCCAAAGAAGCTTGCTTCAATTGTGCTTCTGTACGTTTTTTTGCTAACATCTCATATGTTGCGTAAAGTAATATTGGCCTTAAGCGTTTTCCACCGCTAAAAGTAGAATATCTCATAGCCTCATACAGTTCTTTTGGCTCTTCAGTTGACGGTGTTAAGTGTAAATCCAGCTCCTTATCGACAAGCTGTGCTCTATCATCAAAATATTTTGGCAGTATCATGTTGACTCCTATTCTATAAATACTTAAAAATAATACTTCTGTTTAACATTATTTAAAATCAAAATATTGTCAATCAAAATTAACACATTTTTAAAAAGTCTCTATTTTTATTGCTTAACTAATAAACTAAATCAATAAAACACATATTTAAATATTAACTTGAGCATAGGCAAAGCTCTTTGGTACCTTTTTAGATGATATCAAACAAATGAAATATGCAGCATTAAATAATAGTCATTTATATTCAATTTTTGGGTTATATAAACATTTTTAAAAGACATACTTATGCATCACTAAGACTACTTTTACTCTTTTTTTATCATTTTCATATGAGTATAAATTGAAATTTGGTTGACAAAAACCGATTTGATTTTATTTTTACATCAATGATCGTAATGCTAAGTAAAAAAGGAGAAAGAATGAAAAGAATTACTTTAGTTTCAGTTATGTTAGTTTTAACAGCTGTCTTAATTGCATTGCCTTTAAGCAAAGAAGCAATCAAACAAGCAGGTAAAACTTATACTAACACACAAGTTCGCACAATTACAGAATTCCCATGGCTGGAAGGCTTTGAAGATGGAGATTTCCCTGATGGCTGGACAGTGCTCGATGAAGATAACGATGGTGAAACATGGTATTATTACGATGATTTACCAGAATTTACTCATAATGGAATTGGTTTTGTTGCATCATACTCATGGGATCAAGGTTGGGAATGTGTACCTGATAATTGGCTTATTACACCTATGATTACATTACCTACTACTCATGAAGCAGAATTTAGCTATTGGGTTAGCCCAATTGATTTAGATGAACCACATGATTTTTATTCAATTATGATTTCCACAACTGATAATGATCCAGAATCATTTACAACATTGTTCAGTGAAGAAGTTACTTTTGAGCCTTGGACTCAAAGAATTATCAGCCTTGAAGACTACGCTGGAGAAAATATTTATATCGCTTTTCGTCATCATAATTGCTCTGATGCATGGATGGTTTGTATTGATGATGTGAAAATCGAACTTGGTGACCCTATTGAGGTGTCAAGCCTCTATCCACCACAAGATCTAAGAGCAGAAGTTATCGGCTCAGACGTAACACTCACATGGGACGAAGCTGGTGCACCAACTACTTGGATCACACACAGTGGAATGTTTGGAAACAACTCAGTCGGTACAAACTCTGCTGCTGACTTTGACGTTGCTCAAAGATTCTCAGCTGCTCAAT
>JAJBBH010000023.1 GCA_020532185.1 Candidatus Cloacimonadota bacterium
AATGTTGCCATATCTTTTTGTTTTTCAAGCTTTTCAAACGATTTGTAAAACTCATGGTTACCAAGAGTCATAGCATCGTATTTTAGGTAGTTATATCCTTTTATATCTGGCTCTGCATCGAATAGATTAGATTCTATAAGACCATCATTTATATCACCACAGTCAAGCAGTAACACATTTTCATTATGTTTTCTTACACTGTCAACAATAGTTGCTCTTGCTGGTAAACCACCTATTACAGTACCTTTATAATCAAAAGGTAGCGGTCTGCCATGATGATCATTAGTATGTAGAATAATTATCTGTTCTGCAAATAAATTACTTACAAAAATAAAAGCTAAAAGTAAAGCAAAGCTCAGTTTTTTCATCTTATTTTTCTCCTCTGTTTATTAAATTTCAGTCGTTCGCTCAAAGTAAACGCAAAAATAGCTGTTAAAACTAAAAGCAAAGACATATTCGTTGCAGAAGCGAATTGTCTTGCAGATATATATCTATAAATTGAAATAGGAATAGTGACAAATCTATTAGCTAACATTGATGCTGAACTAATTTCGCCAAGTGAAATAGCAAATGAAAAAGACAAAGCAGTTATTATCGGTTTATATATTAAAGGTAAAACAATAGACAGGTATGCTTTAATTTGATTTGCTCCGAGCAAATTAGCTGAATAAATAATCCTAACATTTACCGTATCAATTGCTGTTGATACAGCAGTATAACAAAAAGGTAAGCAGATGATAGTTTGGGCTATGACAAGAAGTGCAAACGAATTAAAAGTAGGTGGTCTAAATATGAATAAATAACCCAAGCTAAAAGTAATGCCTGAAATGCCTAACGGCAATAGTATTAAGTTTTCAATAAACTTTCTATATGGTTTTCCAGCAAGAGAAATTCTGAAAAGCAGAGATATTAGTAGAGCAAAAAGAGCTACTAATAAGCCAAGCAATACACTATTTAAAATAGGTTGATACATTTGTGTACCTATATATGGATCGTAAGAGAATAGTTTTGTTAAAAACGGTACAAAACTCTTAAAAGCATACACAAATATGGAAACTAATGGTGATATAATAAAAACTAAAAACAATAACAGCACAACTAAAGATAAAACTTTTATGCTTGAAATTTGTTTTAATAGTGGGCTACAAAACTGTTTAGCACCTCTAATCTGATCAGACATTTTTTGATGTTTACGGGAAAAATAGTTTGCAAGATTAAGCATTATCAGCGATATAATTATCTGGATAAAACTCAAAGCTATACCCTTTTCAGTTTCTAACATATGCTTAACAAGTGTGTAAATATTTACCTCTATAGTAGTATATTTAACACCTCCTAAAACTAAAATTATACCAAAAGACATAAAGCAGTATAAAAATATTAGAATAGAGACATTAATAATAGATGGCATAATGCAAGGCAAAACAACCTTGTAAAAGCTATACAGTTTACCAGAACCAAGTGTGCGAGCAGATATAACAAGGTTTTTATTAAAGTTTTCAAGAGTATCGTTCAACATTTTTACAAAAAGAGGAACATTATAAAATGCGTGTGCTAACAAAATAGCTTTCAAGGAATAAAGAATCTGTATATTTGTATTAAAGTAACTTAAAATCTTATTAACAAAGCCTTGCTGTCCATAAAAGAGTATAAAACCGAGTGCAACGCTAATTCCAGGCAAGACAAATGGCACCATCATTAATGCTTTAAATTGCTTTTTAAAAGGGAATTCGTAATATGTAAATATTAAGCTTATTGGTAAACCTATAGCGACAGTTAAAGCAAGGCTTAGAATGGCTTGTTTGACAGTAAAAGCTAACACATACCTCTGCCAGGGCTGTTGCAAAAGATTTACAAATGCTTGAAAAGAGAAATTGCCATCTATATAAAATGCTTTTTGAATAATAAAGAGAATAGGGTAATAAAAAAATATGAATAAAAAAGCAAAAGGCAATAATAATAATAGAAAAGAATAACGTTTATTTAGTGCCTTATCCATCTATAACATCATTTATTATCACTTTGGAGAGATTTTTAATAATTATGTTTTCAAAAACAATATTCTTTTTTTAAAGTAGATGTTTATGTATGTAATTTTGAACCAAGACCAATGCCTTCGATTGGCTTTTCAGCTGTTAATGCATACCAGTCTATTTGTTCTAAATCTATTGAGTTAGAGTCTCCTAATTTGGTGACTTTTATGTTTTGATAATTAAGCTTTTCGATAATCTGCTTTAAAGTTTCAATACTAAATGGATAGTAAAATTCATAAAATTGCCTTTTACTAACAATTTTATTATCAAGCTCTTCAAAAATGAGATAGTTAAAAATTATCGAACCATTTTTGTTATAATCCCATACTTGAACATAATTAACGCGTCCTTTATCTCTAACTACAGGGTTAAAAAGGTAAAATCTTTGTTTTCTTTTAAGAATATTATCCCAGTTTCTACTATCAATATATAATGTTCCACCAGGTCTAAGCATTTTATCCATTTGGCTTATTACATTTTCCAGCTGTTCATTTTTTGCATGTGCAAGTGAGTTACCTGTACACATAACACAATCAAAATTTCTTTTAATATTTTTACTAAGCTCGTTATAATCAGAAAGAATAAATTGACCTATCATGTTTTCTTTAGCAAAATTAATTTTTGCTTGCCTGATCATGTTCTGATTTATATCAGAACCAGTACAAGAATAGCCTAATTTTGCCATTGGTAAAAGCATTTTACCAGTGCCTACAGAACAGTCCAAGACTTCTTGGAATTTCTTTTTGGCAAAGATTACTTTATAAAAATTTAAGCATTCTTCTTCAAAAGCATCTGAATAGAATAAGTCATATAATTCTGGAAAATCATAATATTTCATTGCTTTACCTTATTTTATATAAAGGGGTCAGCATAAATACTAACCCCAATATTATTGATTTATTGTTATTTAGCTAATTCCATTCCTTTTTGAATAGCTTCCAAGTTTAATTTTAGTAATTCTGGGTTTCTATCTTTTAAAAAAGCAGTCAACTCATCAGCTAAAGTGTCGTATTTGATGATATTTGTTTTTTCAATAATAATGCCTATTGCAATCATATTCAATACTTTATCGCTACCGATTTCTTTTGCTAAGGTATTAAAAGGTACTACTACATAATCGATATTAGATCTTTTTACTACTTTAGGGCATAAGTCTTCATTAACAATTATTAAACCTTGTGGTTTCACATCTGGTCCAAATTTATCCAAAGAAGGTTGGTTTAATGCTACCATAACTGTTGGTGTTGATACAACTGGAGATGCAATTTCTGTATCAGAAACAACAACCGATACGTTTGCAGTTCCTCCACGCATTTCAGGACCATATGATGGTAGCCAAGACACATTTTTACCTTCAGTCATAGCAGATTGAGCGATAAATTTACCAATAGCTAATGCACCTTGTCCACCAAATCCAGAGAAAATCATTTCATATTTCATTTTTGTTCTCCTTTATCTCTAAATAAGCCAGGTTTGAAATAAGGAACCATATTGTCTTTTGCCCATTTTAGAGCATCTACTGGATCTACGCCCCAGTTTGTGGGACAAGTAGAGACAAATTCGATAAATGTAAATCCTTTGCCTTCTTTGTTATATGTAAGAGCTTTAAGAACAGCTTTTTTTGCTTTGATAATTTCTGGAACACTTAACAAAGTTACTCTTTCAATATAATAAGGTGCTTCGAGTGTATTAAGTAATTCAGATACTCTAATTGGGTACCCTATATCATCCGCATCTCTGCCATATGGTGAAGTTGTTGTTTTCATACCTGGCAGGGTTGTTGGAGCCATTTGACCTCCAGTCATGCCATAGATTGCATTATTAACAAAGAAAACAGAGATATGCTCACCACGATTAGCTGCATGAACTATTTCAGCAGTACCGATAGCTGCCAAGTCTCCATCGCCTTGATACGTAAATATATTCATATCTGGGCGTGCTCTTTTCATGCCTGTTGCTACAGCAGGAGCTCTTCCATGTGCAGCTTCTGCCATATCAAAATCAAAAAATTTATATGCAAAAACTGAGCAGCCAACAGGTGCCACACCAGCCATTGAGTTTCTCAAACCCAATTCATCCACAGCTTCTGCGATAAGCCTATGAGCAATACCATGTGTACAGCCGGGACAATATGTAAAACTAATATCACGTAATGATTTAGGTCTTTCTGCGATTATTGCCATGTAATTCTCCTATAAATATGCTTTAATTTTTTCTTTTACTTCTTCTGGGGTAAATACAATACCACCAACTTTACCCATAAACTCGACAGGAACTTTGCCGTTTACAGCGAGCTTAACATCCTCTAACATTTGACCTAAGTTTAATTCAAAAACAAAAACTCTATTAATTTTGTCATGAATTGCTCTTTCAATTTCTTTATATGGATAAGGCCATACAGTAATTGGGCGAATAAGACCAATATTGTGACCTTCAGCATTCAGATCATCAATTGCTGATTTTACGATACGTGCTGCTGTACCAAATGCTACACAGACATATTCATTATCAGGGTTAATATTGTATTCTTCGAGTTTAACTTCTTTTGCTTCAATTTCTTTATAAATCTTTTCAAGATTAAGTACATGTTTTTCAAGCATTACAGGGTCTATTTCAAGCGAGTTGATTTCATGATGATGTCTGCCTGGACCGTCAACATTTGGATGCATACACCAATCAAAGTGTTGTTTTCCAAGCTCTTCTATTTCTGCATCTGTTTTATATTCTTTAAACTCAACAGGCTCCATCATTTGTCCTAAAAGACCATCTGATAAAATCATCACGGGAACTCTATATTTATCTGTTAAGTCAAAAGCGTCTGACGCCATATCAGCAAATTCTTGTACGGAACTTGGAGCGAGAACTATCAAGCGATAATCTCCATGTCCGCCACCTTTTGTTGCTTGAAAATAATCGCCTTGTGCTGGTTGAATATCGCCAAGACCTGGTCCACCTCGTTGGACATTTACTATTACTGCAGGTAGTCGAGCACCTGCAAGGTATGAAAGACCTTCTGCTTTCAATGATATTCCTGGTGAAGAAGAAGACGTCATTACTCGTTTTCCCATACCTGCTGCACCATAAACCATATTAATTGCTGCAACTTCACTCTCAGCTTGTAAGAATGTACCGTTTACTTTTGGCATCATTTTCGCCATATATTCGATTAATTCACTCTGAGGAGTAATTGGGTATGCAAAATATAATCTGCAACCTGAACGAATAGCAGCTTCAGCTACTGCCTCATTACCTTTCATTAAGACTTTGTTGCCCATCTTTCCTCCTTATTTTTGAATTGTTATTGCCACATCTGGGCAAGTTCTGTAACACATCGCACAAGCAATGCATTTCTCTTGGTCAAAACATTCTGCGTAATGATAACCTTTTTCATTAATCTTCTCAGAAAATCTAATAACTTTCTGAGGACATACACTAATACATAAACCACAGCCTTTGCAGTAGTTAGGATCAACCGTCATTTTTTGCATATTGGCTCTCCTTTTTATTTATTGTTCTTATTTTCAAAGTTTCTTTTTTTCTAAGTTTTTTGTCAACCATTTTTTACAATTTAATAAACTGTGTTTATATCTTTCTATATTTTAAATACTTGTGATTTATAAATAAGCATTTATCTCTTTTCTCAAAGCTTCTGCTGATTTATATGCAGATTCTGCAAAATCTGTTGAACTATCTGCAAAAATTATTCCTCGTGATGAGTTAATAATAAAACCAGGTATTTCTTTATTAATCTTTGCATTGTCTACAACATCCTTCACAGATCCTCCTTGTGCACCTATACCTGGCACCAAAAATAGTGATTCTGGCATTAACTCACGCATTTGTTTAAGCTGATCTGATTGTGTCGCACCAACTACCGCTCCTGCTTGATATTTACCATAACTATGTATATCGATAGCAAGTGTTTTGTACAACTCATTTGTTAATAAATAGTCTTGGGCTGATGGGTTTGAGGTTAATGCAAGAGCAAATACAAAGCGACCTTGTTTTTTGAAAACAGCTTTATAAACATCGCTGCCCATCAAGGGATTTATTGTTATAGCATCGACTTTCATCACATCAAAATAGCCATCTGCATAATGTTCCATTGTGTTGCCAATATCACCACATTTAACATCAAGTATGACGGGAATATTTGATGGTATATAATCTAATGTTTTCTCCAAAGCTTCAAGACCTTTTGATCCAGCTGACAAATAAAATGCATAATTTGGTTTGTAAGCTATTACTACTTCTTTAGTTGCATCGATTATTTCTTTATTAAATTTCCATAGCGGATTTGTGTCATTTCTTAGGCTTTCAGGTATTTTTCTAATATCACTATCTAAGCCTACGCACACAGAGCTTTTGTTTGTATTTAATGCCTCTATTATCTTATTGTAAAACTGCATATTACCTCGTCCAAATCTTAACTGAATCTTCACTGTCAGTTTCTTCAAAGCATACTTTAATAATTTCGTCTGAAGAAGTTGGTACATTTTTGCCTACATAATTGGCTTTGATAGGTAATTCTCTATGACCTCGATCAATTAATACACATAACTGAATCTCTTTTGGTCTTCCGTAGTCTAATAAAGCTTCTAATGCAGCTCTGACAGTTCTTCCTGTAAATAAAACATCGTCACAAAGAACGATTTTTGTGTTACCAAGCTCAAAATTTATCGTTGAACCTTTTATTATTGGTTGGTGAGCAACAGTTGTTAAGTCATCTCGATAAAGAGTTATATCCAGCAAGCCAACTGAAATGTCAACATTTTCTATCTTTTTTAGATAGCCTTGCAATCTTTGTGCAATTGGTACACCTCGAGTTCGTATGCCAACTAAATATAAGTTTTCCAAGCCTTTATTTTGTTCAATTATTTCATGTGCCATTCGTTTTAAAGCCCTATCAATAGCATCCTTATCCATGATGATGCTTTTAAGATTCATAAATCCTCCTTAAAATATTAAAGAGTTGCTTTCTAAAAAAATAGAAATAACCACGTTATCTTTACATTTTTATAGTTTTGCACAATTTGTCAAGATATTCTTACAAAAATTTATCTTTTGCTGAGAAAATATATAAACTTCACCACATTTGAACAACAAAAACCGTTAATAAGCTCTTATTAAATTCAGAATTTATTCTTACCGTTTTAATAAATACAAAGTTAATTTTAATACTTTTTTTAAAAATTGCGTGTTATAAACTGCCATAATTAAGCATTAATTCTAATAAAATCTTCCTCTGATTATCATAGGCATCCCGTTACCATCCCGTTACCATCCCCTTGCTATCTTGGAGAATGAGTAGGATTATAAAGGGTTTCAAAGGGGCTGATTTAGGTATTCATTAAAGGAATAAAAAAAGAAAGATTGAGCAAGTGAAGGTTGATTTATTAAATTTGAGATGATAATTTGAAGCTTGCAAAATTGATTCTGATAACTAATCAACATTTTTCAATTGATATCGGTATGCAAAATCATCAAAGCTATTTTTTTATATAATAAGTTCTGTCAGATGACCAATTATTGTATTTTATTTAAATAAAAGTTTTGGTAAGTAACGTTTATATTTAAATATTGTATCCTTTTATTGACGCTAAATACAAATTTTTTATAGTGATAATAGATTGTAAGTAAAAATTCTAAAAAAACACTTGATAAATAATGCAGATTTATTTATGTTGTACTTAAATGAGTATTAAGGAGGACAAAATGATACTTTTTGGTAAATCTGAAATACAAATAAATGGACAGGGCAGCTCAGCGTCAATAGCAAAACTTTTTCCATATATTGATATTGATACTCCCACAACAGTTCAACATATACTCGATGAGTTGGAAAGTAATAAAGTTGTGTTTGGCATTGATACTAAGATAATTGAATACTATATAAATCGTGCGATAAAATACAACAAAACTTATACTAATATTATGGTTGCATGTTCAAAACCACCAACAAGAAAAGGCAGTTTTTTCCCAAAATTTACCAAATCACCTTATTCCTATCAGCAGAGTTGCATCTGGAAACACTTTGAAAACTTAACTTTAGAAAACCATGTTGTTATAGATGATATTCCATATCCACTTGTATTCCATACAAAAAACGATATCATAGTACAAAATGGTGTTTATGAAGAATCATTAAATGGAACAAATGTTTTTGGTGAAGATGTTCTTTTGGGTCGTTCTGCAGCAACAGAATATTTTGCCGGAGAAAATGTTAAATATGATGAAACAAAAAAAATATTTATAGCTGGTGCATGTGGATATTTATTGTTAAAAGAGTCAAGAATATCTATAATTTCACCATTTCAAGTAAGTGATGATAAGATGAATCTTTACTATTATAATTTTGAAAAAACTTCTGATGATTATCCAAGTGAAGAAGACATTACATCCTATCTGTCTAAATACAAAATAGATACAAAATTCTTAAAAACAAAAAGTTTAGAAGGTATTCACAAAAATAGTATCGTTAGTATTGCAGAAGGCGAGTATCCTGGAGAAAGCATTGATGCTGAAATAAAGCTAATGTTTAAAACAGAAAAAGATAAAGAAAAAGAACTTGAAAATAATGACAGATTAAAATTGGATTATCGTGAGATTAAGACTTTTGTTGATGCTAACGAAGAAGAAGTATTAGCTATCAAAACACTTGCACAAAAAGGAGAATCAGGTCAAGACTTGTTTAGCAACACAATAAATGCAAGAAACCCTAAAGACGTAATTTTAAAAAATGGTATGAATACTTATAAAAGCGAAGACGAGACTGAAGAGAAGATAATCAGCCGTGTTGATGGCGTAATTGACTTTAAAAACAATATAATAAGTGTGTTTCCACAGCTTCAATTTAACAGCAATATAGACTATGGTACTGGAAATATTGATGCAAAGGTTAATGTGCATATTTCAGGCAATGTAATTACAGGCTTTAAAGTAAAATCTGGCAAGAATATTTATATAGGTGGCTATGTTGAAGATAGTTGCATTATCGAGGCTGATGGTGATATTTATATCAAAAACGGTGCAAGTGGAATGAATACCGTTATAAGTTCTGGTGGCAATTTGACTGCTAAATTCGTTGAAGGTTGTAAACTGAGTGCTAAAGGCAATATCACAATACAAAGGTTTATTTTAGGCTCAGAAGTAGAATGTGGTAATAGCCTGATAGTAATGGGTGCAGGTATAAACCTTAATGAAAAAGGAGCAATTGTTGATTGTGATGTAAAAATTAAAAATAGTTTAATGATACCAACCATTGGTAATGAATCAGGTACAAAGTCAAGTATAGTATTTGGTTATGACTTCTTGCAAACAAATAAAATTAATAATTTACAAGAAGCGATAGAAAAAATAAATGAACAAATCCAAGAAATAAAAGATAAGTATGAGCTTGACATAACCTCGCCCACAATACATACTAATCTCAAAACTCTTGCTAAGTCTGTAAAAGACAATATTATAGCCTCAATTCAAGAAATAAATAAGCTCGACGCAAGGCTTAACATGATGAAAGGTATGCTGGAAAAGGAACTTGAAAGTAAGATAGAAACACTTAAAAATGCCAAAATACAAATCACTAAAAAAGTGTTCCCCCCACTGTATCTTGAATGCGATGGAGTAAAGAGAATTTTTGATTCTATTCAACCACCTTCAATTTTTTACTTTGATTTAGAAACTAAAATGATTGAAAGATCTCGTTATTTTGGATCTGAATCAGAATAAAATCATATTGGATTTGTTTTAATGAAGAAAATTTTGTTTCATACATGTTGTGCACCATGCTTTATAGCACCTTACACTCACTTAAAAGATGAATATAATATCACAGCGTTATGGCTCAACCATAATATTCACCCTGCACAAGAGTATATGAAGCGGCGAGATACTTTAAAAGCATTTTGTGAAAAAGAAAATATTAAGCTGATTATGAAAGATGAATATGATATTAGTATATTTTTAAGAAATACTGTTTATCGCGAAGATAATCGTTGCTATTCATGTTATTACGAGAGACTAAAAGATACTGCTTATATTGCAAAAAAAGGAAATTTTGATGCTTTTACTACAAGTTTATTGTACTCTAAGTTTCAGAAACATGAGCTGATACACTCTATTGCAGAATCAATTGCAAAAGAACTTGGCATCAAATTTTATTATCAAGATTTTAGAGAATATTGGAAAGAAGGTATTCTGCTTTCCAAAGAGCATGAAATGTATAGACAGCAATATTGCGGCTGTATTTTTAGTGAACAAGATAGATATTGGAAAAGGTGAAATAATAAGTAAATGAGGAAATCTTTAATAACTCTTAGTATCTTGTTTCTCTTTTCTTGTTTATTGGGACAGGAAATAGACTTAATTGATCATAGTAACAACGGCTTTATTGATTATAAACATAAAAATCCAACTTTGGCAAGTACTTTGTCTCTTGTTATTCCCAGCGGTGGACAATTATACAATGGAAGTTTTGTAAAAGCAGGTATTGTGTTGTTTTCAGATGCTTACTTTTTAAAAATGGCTAATTATCATGATAAAGAGAGAATAAAATATAAAAACAAACTTAATGAAAGTGATAACGAATTTGAAGGTAACTATTACAGAAGACAAATGAACTATCATATGGAAAAACGTCAAAGTAGCTATTGGTGGGTTGGAATAACCTGCTTTTTGTCTATGGCTGATGCATATGTTGATGCACATTTGTACAATTTTGAATTTAAAAAGAATGAAGTTGAAATAAGATTTACAGATTCAAAGCTAACTCTCAGTTATAGATTTTGAAAATTAAAACAAAAAGGAGCCTCTGTGAACATCGAACAAATGCAAGAACAAGCAAATATGCTTAGAAAAGACAAACAATTTAAAGAAGCGGGTGATTTATATAGTGTAATTATCGAAAAATCGGGCGATAAAGCTTCACAGTGGGATCTATGGGGCTTGGCTTACTGCCTATATAAACTAAATAATTACGAAGAATCATTTGCCCTTTGTGAAAAAATATTCGAAAAAGATCAAGAGTTTGAACCAGTAATATCATTATTAGGTTGGAATTATTACAATCTATATGTAAAAAACTATAAAGAAGTAAAAGAAAATAAGTTTTTTGCAGCTGTTTCAAAAATTCTAATGCTGTTTAAACAAGACGATGAATATTCTCCATTGGCATTAACAATTTTTAAAGCTATCGACGCCTTAAGTCTCAAAAGACCAGTGCCTTATGAACAAATAATTAACTATTTGCTTCTTTTAAATCCAGATTTATTGGATAATAAAAACGCAAGCTATAAGAGTAAACGAGGCGTTACAATTCAATTACCCTCGCAAAAAGAAAAATATTATTCAAACTATATAAAAGCATTAAGAGGAACAGAACGTAATGAAGAAGCCATAATCGAATGTGATAAGGCATTAGAAAGTATTGAAAATATGAGCCTTAAATCTAAAAATTGGTTTTTAAAAAATAAAGCTTTAGCTATTTCTAATTTGAAGCGAAATAAAGAGGCTTTAGATATCTTATTGGCTTTAGGCAACGATTGGACAGTGCTCCTTGAAATTGCACAAATATATGAAAAAGAACATGAATATAAAAAAGCATTAAACTACGCAATTCAGTGTGCTTTAGTAAAAATTGACCCATCATTAAAAGTTAAGTGCTATATGCAAATAGTGCGCATGTTGAAAAGGTTAAATGATACTCAAGCTATAGCTGATCACCTGGAACTAACCTGCCTAATTTACAATAAACATAAATGGAAATTAAACAACGAAATAAAGGATTTGTGTAGAGAATATAATGTGCATACTGTTTCCAAAAACACTATTGATTCTTTGTATTCAAAATTGCGTAACTTTTGGGATAACTATACAGCTTCTTCACAAGAATTGTTTTCAGGAGTGATTAGTAAAGTGTTTCAAGACAAGCATTACGGCTATATTAGTTCAAATGATAATAGTTATTTTTTTTCTGAAAGAGAGTTTAAAGGTGATAAACATTATTTAAAAGCAGGTACAAGAGTAATCTTTAATATTATAGATGCGTTTGATAAAAAGAATAATAAACCTGTAAAAAATGCAGTGAATGTAAATATTGTAAAAAATAATTAAAAAAATTGTAACATTCTTTTAGAAGTTGGTTATATTGTTATAGTAGAATCACAAGATTCTATCATATAACCTCCTCAACCCTATGGTGCCCTTCGGGGGCACCTTTTTAATTTTTTTATTATTCATAATATTATTTATCAAAAAAAATAAGAGCCTTCAAAGCTGCTCTCAGAGCCATTTTTTAAAATGAATGTAATTTATTTTAATATTACTGCAATTTCGGGCGCATATATAAGTAGAGGGATACCTTTTTTGCTAAGCGTTTATAATATTTCTTGTATTGGCATGTACTTTGCATCTACATATAGTGAAAGTACTCCATTTATGACTAAAACTTCTGATAAATCAAAAGGAGAGGCAATGAAGAAGAAAATGTTTCTTATAATCTTGGTAGTTTTGCTTGCAAATTCTGTTTTATTTTCGCAAGATTGGATTAATTATAATACAAACAACACGGCATTTCCTTCAAATCCATATAAAGTAATAGATCTTGATATGCAAGGAAACAAATGGATTGGAACACAATACAAAGGTGTTTACAAATATGATGGAACAAATTGGGAGATCTTTAATACCAGTAATTCACAAATACCTTCAAACCAAATTAATGACCTAAAAGTAGATAAAAATAATAATGTCTGGATTTGCACAGCAAATGGAGGTTTGGCAAAACTTAGTGATGATATGGGCTGGACTATTTACAACACAACAAACTCACTTCTGCCTGTGAATGATATCAATACAATCGAATTTGACGACTATAACAACAAATGGGTAGGCACAAAAAATGGCTTATTATTATTAGATGCAGATAATAATTGGTACATATTTAACTCGCAAAACACACCATTAACAAATAATGATATACTTAGTATAGCAATAGAAAATATAAATGGAACTTATATAAAATGGATTGGAACAGCAAATTCTTTATTTCGATATGATGATTGGAATATGGAATGGATTCGTTATAATACATCAAATTCGGTAATTACAGGCAATACAATAAACAATATACATATAGACAACAGAAGAAATAAATGGCTCGCCGTTTATAATAAAAACACAAATACTGGAGGAGGGCTTATAAAAATCGACTCGCTAAATGTGTGGTCAATTTATACAACAGAAAATAGTAATATTCCTTCCAACTATGTTTATGATATAGATTCTGATCCAAATGAAAGTAATTATCCTGTATGGATAGCAACAGATAACGGTATTGCAAAGCTAACAGGCAGTACTTGGACATTATACAATACAAACAATACTCAAGGACAATTAGAAAGTAATAGTATTTTTAGTGTAAAGATCCAAGATAATTTTAAATGGATTGGTACTGACAAGAAATTGATTAGCCTATCAGGCAATAATTGGAATAGCTATAGTTTTTTAAACTCTGGATTACCAAACAATAAAATAAATACAATTGTATCAAAAAGAGTTAATGATAACTATGTTAGATGGATTGGCACATCAGTGGGCTTAACTTGCTTTGATGGAGTTAATTGGACAGTTTTCAACGTAGCAAATTCTGCACTCCCCTCAAATAATATAAGCTCTTTAACTCTCGATGATTTTGGAAAGCTATGGGTAGGTACTAAACCATATCAAAACTTAGGTGGTGGACTTGCTAAATATGATATTGAAGAAGATTTCTGGATAGTTTATAATACAATCAATTCGGAGCTTAGCTCAAATACAATTACAGCATTAAAAACAGATAAGTTTCATAATATCTGGGTAGGAACGGAAGGTGGAGGATTAATAAAAATCAGCAACCAGGATGAATGGCAAAACTATAATGAAAGTAACTCTCAGATTCCTTCAAATGTTGTTAAAGATATTAATATTGACAATAATGATGTATTATGGGTAGCAACAGATTATGGATTGTGCACATATAATCCAATTACAGATAGATGGGAAATATTTAATAAGTATAATACTCCACTGCCTGATAATGACATAAAAAAAATCAACTTTTCACCCGACTTTAAAACAGCATGGATAGCAAGCGATGCAGGTTTAGTAAAAAAACAAAATAATACTTGGGTGGTTTATAATATAAGCAATTCCGAACTACCCACTAATATTATTAATGATGTGAAACAAGACAGCTCTGGTTTTGTTTGGATAGCAACGGCTTCAGGAGTTGTGAAAACAGACGAGTTTAGTTGGCAAAACTACAACAGTTCAAATAGCAATTTAACTGATAATAATGTAAAATTGGTCTTACTTGAATATGTATCAAAGAATAAAACTAAGAAGCTTTTTGCAACAGTAAATCAAGGATTGTTTATATTTAATAGTGGAAATGCAAGCTTGGAAAAAGGACTTTACCTCAATGTGATACAGCACCCTTATATAGCCGAATTAATACATATTAACGCTTTTACCAACCGCGTTATAGCTGACACGGTCAACATGTCAATTAACAATAAAAGCGTCGAATTAGAACAGATTAACCAGCAACAGTGGTATTACCGTGAAGAACTGCAAGAGTCAGAAATGTTAAATATAAAATTCAAGGCTTTAATAGATGGTTTAGATTACACTATTAACAAAAATCTAAGCGTAAATATCCTTAATGTAAATAACAATGTAGCAAGATCATATGACAATCTAATTTGCTTAAAATCTGAACTAATTAATGAACAGAATATTATTATAGAGGATATTGGCAATGACACATATGAGATAAAATATGCTAAAAGCAATGAAAACATTTATAGAATATTTACTAAAGATCAGAATGTTTTGGTATTGGAAAAAGATAATTGGGTTGAATATAATACAAAACAACTCAAATTCCATACATTTGTCAATCCAACAAAGATTAGGCTAATTGATAACAATATAAGTAAGCCCGTTTTTCAAGTATCAAATTACCCAAACCCATTTAACCCAAACACAAATATTTATTTGGATTTAGGACAATTAGATACGAGAGAAAAGATAAATATTGTTATCTATAATGTTAAAGGGCAGGTTGTTAGGAACCTATTTAATGGATTACCTGATGAAAATAAAATGGTAATACAATGGGATGGTAAAAATAATAAAGGTATTGAACTTAGCACAGGGATATACTTTTATAGAGTAGATTATAACGGCAAAACACAATACAATAAAATGCTTTTATTAAAATAGGAGGTATCTTGAAAAATTGTATCTATATAATAATGCTTATAGTCTTGGTCATGCTAACAGCTTGTGATAAAAGAGATTCAAGCTTTGACATCACAAAACTCTCAAGTGACGAACTTCTGTCTAACGGCTGGAGTTTTTATTTACAAAAAAATTATGATGAGGCTCTACCCTACTTTTCTGAATTATCAACCAGAGATGCAAATTATTTAAAAGGCTATCATGCTTTGGGCTGGACTTATTTTAAAAAAAGGCAAGTTAATAATTCAGTGAGATACTTTGAAAGATTCTTTGACACTGATTCTTTGGAAATATATTCACCTATTGATACGCTTTATCAAGATTCTAAAGCAGGTCTTGCACTTAATGCATATTTAAGATCTGATTTTAACGACTGCATAAATCACTCAAATCAAGTGATTAACTCATGGTCTTTTGTTTATGAAGAAGGTTTGAATTATGATGATATTATGCTTCTAAAAATTATTTCTTTTTACAATTTACAACGTTATGAAGATTGTGTAAATTTAATTAGAATATTTGAACCGAACTACAACGTTGATTACAACTTTTTAGAAGGTGTTATTTTACTTGGTGATAAAATAGAACAGTTGAAGGCTACTTTTCAGTTTTATTATTAGGCTTAGTTCCTGATCTTGGATGAGCCTTTTTATACACATTTTGCAAGCTTTTTGTTGACACATGAGTATATATTTCGGTAGTTGCAACTGATTCATGTCCTAACATTTCTTGAATTGCCCTAATATTAGCACCTTCCTCAAGAAGGTGAGTTGCAAATGTGTGTCTAAGAGTATGTGGAGAGCTATTTTCATCTCTTGCAATTTGAACAAAATATTTTCTTATTATTTCATTAAGTTCTGTTCGTTTTAA
>JAJBBH010000049.1 GCA_020532185.1 Candidatus Cloacimonadota bacterium
AGACGATGATGGAAACGGTAAAATTGATGACGTTATAGGCTGGGACTTCTTCTCTGATGACAATAACCCATATCAATCATACAATGGCAATGATCATGGTACACACGTAGCTGGCTGTGTTGGTGCTGTAACAAATAATGGTGTAGGGGTAGCAAGTATCCCACAAAAAGTTAAACTTATGATTACCAAACATCAATCAAACACCTCGCCAAGCACATCAGTTTCTTATGGTAATAATGGTATCATCTATTGTGCAGATTCTGGTGCTCATATAATCAACTGTAGCTGGGGCGGACCAGGAGGTGGTTCTACGTCAAATAGTGTTGTAAATTATGCATTGAGCAAGGGAGCTTTAGTGTTAGCAGCAGCAGGTAATGATAATTACGATCATGCACAATACCCAAGTTATCCATGCGATGCCATAAATGCAGTAAGTGTCGGTTCAACAAACAGTAGCGACAATAAATCAGACTTTTCAGACTATGGAGTTGCTATTGACGTAATGTCTCCTGGTTCTGGAATCATGTCCACAATTTACAATAACAACCAAGATACTTATGCAAGCTTTAGTGGAACATCAATGGCAACTCCTGTAGCTGCAGGCATTGCTGCAATGATCAAATCAACTCACCCAGACTATTCTCCTTTACAAATAAAAGAAAGACTTTTAGCTACAGCGGACCCTATAGATGACATGTTTACACCTGCTTATGAAGGAAAACTTGGCTCTGGTAGAGTTAATGCCTTCAGAGCAATTCTATCTGATGCTATTCCAAACTTAAGCCTATATAGTATGCAAATCACAGAAGTTGAAGGTGATGGAGATACTGTTCCTAATCCAGGTGAAACTGTTGAAGTCAAAATTAGTCTTGAAAATGAAGATTCATGGCTTGATGCTACAAATATCTATGCAGTTGTTAGATGTGAACTTAACGAAGTTACACTGATTGACTCTGTTTTAACTTTTACTGATATTTATAACGGATTTGTTGGTCATTCAACAAATAAATTTAAGTTTTCAACTCCTGAAGGCATTAACATTTATGAAATTCCTTTTACCTTACACATTACAGCAGATAGTAATCCAGAAGCTGGTATCAACTATATTAAAAATATGCCTTTTATAGTCGAACTGAGCTTGATACAAAATGGATGGCCCAAACATGTTGGAGCATCTTCCACATCATCACCTTTAATTGTTGATTTAAAACAAAATGGACAAAGAGTCCTTGTATTTGGTGATACAAGTGGTAAAGTTCACGCTTTGCAAGCTGATGGAACAGAGCTACCTGGATTCCCTGTTGAAGTAGCTGCAAACTCAAATGTTATGAATGGTGTGGCAATTGCAAACTTGAGTGGTGACTCTAAACTTGAAATAGTAGCTGCAACACTAAATAGTACTGTTAAAATTATTGATCATAATGGTCAGATTTTGGCTTCAACAACGCTTGATGGAAATATTCGTAATTGCCCAATGATTGCTGACGTAACTGGAGATGATCAACTCGAGATTATTATAGGAACTCAAACTAAAAAGTTATTTGTGCTTGATGGAACAACTTTGGAACCTAAATCAGGATACCCAAAAGTATATGAGGCACCTATTATTGCAAACATGGCGGCTGAAGACATAAATAATGATGGTAAAAAGGAAATCATCTTTGCAACTAATCAACAACTCCATGTTATTAATGGCACAAGCGGTGAAGAGCTTAGTGGCTGGCCTGTTGCTTTGTCTAGTCCAAGTTTACACGGACCAACTGTGTCCAATTTTGACAATGATCCAAATACCAAAGAAATCATTATTGCAGGCACTGCAGCTTCTAATTGCCCTGTAACTATCTATAGCCATCAAGGCACTGTATTGGCAAGCATTTTATCTCCATCAGCTGTTAAATCCGAAATTGTTGCTTTCCAACTAAACCAAGACGCACCATATGAAATTCTTTATTTAGATTATGCTGGAAGAGTGTATGTTCGTAGCTCAAATCTCGAATCGATTGCACCTTTCCCACTGCAATTAGATGCATCAGTTGAATCATCCCCTGCGGTTTATTCATTGACTTCTGCAAACTCAAATAATATCATATTTGGCGATAATGAGGGCTGGTTACACGCTCTTGACTTAAACGGCAATGAAGTACCAGGCTTCCCTCTAAGAGCTGGTTTTAGCATCAAAACTGCACCAACAATTGGCTATTTTGACGGTGACAACGACGTCGATATTATGTTCCACAACGAAAGCGATGTTGTATTTGTCGATTATAAATATCAAGGCTTTGGTGGACAATGGATTAACTTTAGAGGAAGCTCAAACCGTACCGCTTCTACCTATGATCAATCAAGTGTTGATAGCGACGATGAATTAATTGTACCTTTGGTAAATAATTTAGAGCAAAACTATCCAAACCCATTTAATCCAAATACAAGTATTTCTTTTAGCATTAAGAACAATACACCTGTGGCATTAAATATCTACAACGCTAAGGGTCAAAAAGTTAAATCGCTTGTAAATGAGACAATGAATGCTGGACATCACTCTGTACATTGGAATGGTAAAGACAATAATAATAAATCAGTAGCAAGCGGTGTGTATTTCTACAAACTTGAAACAAAAGACTACACCTCAACACGTAAAATGATGCTGATTAAATAAATTTAATGAATTGTTTATAAGCATATTTTAAATAAGCAAAAAACAATATTAAAATGGCGGGCTTACCCGCCATTTTTTATTCTTAGCCTAAAAAGCCTACAAAAAAAATAATATCTGTTGCTCAAGAATCTATTAAAATCAATAATAAAAAAGAGTTTCAAAACACACAATGTGATAGAGCTTTTGCTTATGACGGCTCCTATAGTTACTTATAATGAACAAATGAAATAAATTTTAATTTTTCAACTTGACAATAATACTATTTTTTATTATACTGCAAAATGTATAAATATAAAAATATAAGGTTGTTTTATTATGAAAATACATTCAATTAAATACTATCAAAGATATGCTATAAAGGGAGCTTTTTAGACAAATGAGCATCACGCCAAAAGCTTGGTTATTCACCTATTATCAACACAATGATTTGCAAGTAGCTCTACAAAAAATAGAGCCACATGACATAATTATCGCTGTTGATTCTGGGGCTGACCTTTTATTAAAATACAATATTATTCCACATCATATCATTGGAGATTTTGATTCAATTGATAATAATATTTTAACAAAAAATAATCATAATAGTACAAGTCATAAAGAAAAGCTCAATTATCAACAAATTCTTGCAAATACAAACATTATAGAATTAGATAAGAATAAAAATGAAACAGATACTGAGATTGCAATTGACTTTTGTATAAAAAATGGATATAAAGAAATCTATTTAGTTAATTCTATGCAAAATAGATTAGATCATATATTGGGCGTCATCTCAACTATAGAAAACTCATTTGATCAAGGAATCCAAATAAGAGTAATCACTGCATGGCAAGAGGTGTTTTTAGCCAAAAAATCTCAAGAATTGAGATATTTAGAAAATACCGTTTTTTCATTATGTCCGCTCTCTGAAGTAGTCAGTGGAATTAACACGCATAATTGTCGCTATCCTCTCAAACATGAAAGCCTCTATCGCAACAAAACACGAGGTATAAGTAACGTGATAAACAGTAATAATGCTCATATTACATATAATGAGGGAAAGCTATTAGTCATTGTGCAAACCCAAAGTAAGCAAAGCCAAATATTTCAAACAGCCGAGTTTACAGAGCAATTTAATGCTATAAAAGCATAGAAAGACAGGTAAATATGAAGGAAGATAATGTATTGACTTTTGAAGAATCAGTTAAAAAACTTGATACTATTATTAAAAGCCTTGAAGGAAATACAATAGAGCATCTTGAAGAAATGATTTTGAAATATGAAGAAGGCTCTGAATTGTTACTCAATTGTTATGATTTTTTAGAAAATGCTGAAATGCGAGTTGAGGTAATCAGTAAAAATTTAAATATGAAAAAGAGGGAAAAAGATGAAAACTAATAAAATTGATTTTAAAAAACATATGAGAGAGCAAAAAGAATTAGTGAATATAACTCTTGATCGCTTTTTGCCCAGAAAGAATGATTACCCAAAAGAAATACACAAAGCTATGAGGCACACCCTCTTTGCAGGCGGAAAGCGCGTAAGACCATATCTCACCATTCTTGTTTATAATATCTTTACCCAAGAAAATGAAGATATAATCCTGCAAGCCGCTGCTGCTATAGAGGTATTGCATACATATACTCTGATTCATGACGATTTGCCAGAAATAGATAATGATGATTATCGACGTGGTAAAAAAACATGCCACGTTCTGTTTGGCTCTGATATCGCCCTTTTAGCTGGTGATGCATTATTAGTTGAAGCGTTTAATCTGGTTAATGAAATTAATGTCAAACCAGAATTGAAGGTAAAACTGATCGCTGATATGGCTGAGCTTGCTGGAGACAAAGGACTTATAGCAGGTCAAATGCAAGACATTTTGAGTGAAGGAAAAGCTGTTAAAAGAAAAACTGTTGACTTTATTCACTTAAACAAAACAGCAAAGCTAATCCAACTATGCTGTCGCTTTGGTGCATATTTGGCAAATGCACCTGCAACCCACGTAAAAAAGCTTGATGAATTTGGACAAAAAATAGGACTTGCATTCCAGATAATTGATGACATCTTAGATGTTGAAAGCTCAAATGCAAAAATGGGCAAGACAGTTGGCAAGGATCAAGCTGAAAATAAGGCAACTTACCCCGCTGTCTATGGTATTGAACAATCAAAAAAGAAAGCAGATAAACTAATTAATGACGCATTAAAACTTCTCAGTCCATACGGAGAACATGCAGATTTATTAAAAGAATTTACCTTAATGCTTGCCAAAAGGGACTCATAATGAAGCTATTAGTTAAGAAACTTAATAAAAATGCTATTTTACCAAAAAGGATGACAGAACATTCTTCTGGCTATGATATTTTCTCCGCAAATACTGAGCCCTTATGCCTCAAAAAGGGTGAATATATGAGAATTCATACGGGGTTTGCCATTGCTATACCAGATGGATTTGAGGCACAAATAAGACCGCGTAGCGGCTTGGCATACAAACATGGATTAACAGTCTTGAACTCTCCTGGCACAATAGATAGCGATTATCGTGGAGAAATCATGATTATCTTGATTAATCATGGGCAACATGACTATATAATCGAGCCACAATCGCGTATTGCACAAATGATCGTATCAAAATTTGAAACAATACAATTTGAGTTATGCGATAGTTTGCCCGAAACTCATCGTAATCAGGGCGGCTTCGGCTCAACAGACTCTGATATTATAAGTGATAAAAAATAAAGAGGTTAGAATGGAAAATATTGAGGATAAAATAATCGTCAACAAAATTGAGAGTTTGAAAAAATCTAAAAATGCTGTTATTTTAGCTCACAATTATCAACTTTTAGAAGTGCAAAGAATAGCGGACTTTGTTGGGGATTCTCTTCAGCTTGCCCAAAAAGCAAAAGAGATCAAAGCAGATATTATTGTCTTTGCAGGTGTTCGTTTTATGGCTGAAACTGCAAAACTACTCAACCCAAAAGTAAAAGTATTGCTTGCATCTGAAAGTGCTGGATGCCCGATGGCTGACATGATTGAGCCGTTTCAACTGCAAGAATTTAAAGCCAAAAACCCTGAATATCTGGTAGTTTGCTATGTTAATAGCTCAATAGAAGTAAAAGCAGAAAGTGATGTCTGCGTTACATCATCAAATGCAGTAAAAATTGTGGAAAGCCTTGATAAAAATAGACCTATTTTATTTGTTCCTGACCAAAATTTAGGAAATTACACACAGATGAAATCTCAAAGAGACATAAAAGTTTGGGAAGGTATGTGCCCTATTCATCACTTTATTTTTTCTACAAACGATATCAAACGTATGAGAGAAAAATACCCAGACCATACAATAATAGTACATCCAGAATGTCAACTTAATGTCATTAAGGAAGCTGATTTTGCATCATCAACAAAAGGCATGGCAGACTTTGTAGCTGAAAATGATAAGGTTATTCTTGGCACTGAAGTAGGCTTGGTTGAAGCTTTACAAGACAAATACCCCCAAAAGAGTATTTTGCCTTTATCGAACATGGCTGTTTGCATTGATATGAAAAAAACTACTATCGAAGAGATATTAAACACTCTCGAGCAAGAACAAAACGAAATTATCATCGAGCCAGAAATAGCAAAAAAAGCTGCTTCCGCAATCGACAATATGTTAAAATTCTCGAAATAACTAATATGAAAAGTGTAAGCGTTCCTGATACTGATTTCTGCTTTATGCAAATAGAAGGTAGTCACCAAGTTACCTCTGACACTGCTTTTTTATCAGATTCAGTCATCAAGTCTTATACTGAAAATAATAGCTTAAAAGCTTTAGATTTAGGAACAGGCACAGGAATAATCGCCTTTATGCTAAAGATGCATTTCCCAAACTGGCAAATAGATGGTATTGATATTCAAGAAACTCTGATTAATCTTGCAAATCACAATATGCATTTATTTGACAAATCATTTGATAGTAAAAGACTCTTTTTTGCACATCAAGACCTAAAAACATTTACTGTCTACGATTACGACCTCGTCATAGCAAACCCGCCATATTACAAGATTAATACGGCACGACTACCAGCTGACAATGGAAAAGCAATTGCACGTCACGAACTAACACTAAACATGGAAGATATAATATCATTTTTCAATAAGCTAACAAAGCAAAGTGCAAAACTTTTTATATTATACCCTGATTTTAGACACAAAGAATTGAGCAGTTT
This sequence comes from Candidatus Cloacimonadota bacterium, assembly GCA_020532185.1. Taxonomy (GTDB): domain Bacteria; phylum Cloacimonadota; class Cloacimonadia; order Cloacimonadales; family WRIO01; genus JAGOCT01. The sequence goes on from JAJBBH010000049.1 coordinate 6,844, forward strand.
AGTCAAACATTATAAAATGCAAATCACTAAACAGCTTCTCGTCCCCGATAGCAAACCAAAAAACCAAACATTCTTATATGAGATTACCAAATGTTAGAAATTAATAAGTTTGAACTTGCAAATCACTCAGAGATTATCTTAGAAATTGAAAATCTCATTGTCAATGCTGGTGAATTTATTTACTTTTTAGGAGCAAATAGCACTGGCAAATCACTACTTCTATCAACCCTTGCAGCATGCTACCATAATTTTAATGGATCTATTGTCCTTAATAAAAAGCATATTTCTGATAAAAATTACAACAAACTGGTACGCATAATACATAATGACAACCTGGTTTTCCCAAACCAAAGCATCTTAGACAATATTGGTTTTAACGATAAAAACAAAATTGAGCTCAACGATGAATTAATCGACTTATTGCTCCAATTCAAAATACCATTTGAAAGTAAAATCAATTGCTCATTTCTAAGTCAATCAGAAATCAAATGTGTTGAGCTTATTCGTGCATACACACAAAAACCTATGATGCTTATTTTTGACGATTTAGACAACTATTTTGATTCGCAACAATTTGAAAGTATCTACAAACTTTTAGTAAAAATGAAAAAACAAGGTACAATTATTATCAGCAGCGGTAAATCTGAGTTCAATAAAGAAAAACAATATATCATTGAAAATAAAGGCTTACTATTAAAATGAAAGCAAAATCACACCTAATCATTCTTTTACCATTATACTTTCTTCTATTTTTGACTATATTTTGGCTTATTAACAAAAGCTACATCTATGAAGACAAATACTATCTTAATTTACAAAAAATGCCGATTTTAGTATATTCTCAAAGTATAACAAAAATAAATAGCCTAAACGACAATCTATCTTCAGAGCCTTCAGTTTCAAATATTGAAATCAGAACAAATGACACATTAAAGTCTAATCTCATTGAAAAATATAAACTGCAAAATGACGATTTGATGAAAAAGTCAACACTACCACACCTCATGATCATAAGCCTCAAAAGCAAAGAAAAAGATTCTTATTTTTCACTTATACAAAGGATACGCACAGATTACTCAGACTTTCTTTTAGATTACAATGCACAAGGGATTGAAGAGCTTTTTAATAGCCTTGAGAACTTTAAATTAATGAGAAAAACCTTTTTATTAATTATAAGTGCTCTTTCTTTTTTAATTGTCATCTTCGCACAGCTATTCTTTGAAAAATCAAATATGGATTATTGGAATATTTATACAAGAGCTGGCGGAGACAGAGCAAAAAGAAGCAAAAGCTTTTTGAAAAAATTCTCTATACTATACATTTTTGGAGTTATTTTGAGCTTTTTAACTATCTTATTCCTACATGATAAAATGGCTTTAAAAGGTAATTTGCTGCTCTATATTACAAAAAAACCTATTTATATGGCTGCTCTAACTTTACCATTTGTCATCAATATATTCAGCTTTATGATGACTAAGAGAATGAAATGATACAACATATCCCAAATGCACTTACTCTTTTGAGGGTCATAGCCGTTCCTGTCTTCATTATCACTATGGACAAATACCCATTTACTGCATTATTGATCTTTATTGGTGCAAGCATAACCGACTTTCTCGATGGATATCTCGCAAGAAAACTAAATGTTATATCCAATTTTGGCAAAATAATGGATCCTCTCGCAGACAAAATCCTCATTATATCTGCAATGATTTTATTATCCCTACCTCCAATCCGCTATATACATTGGATAATTGTAGCAATCGTTACGGTCAGAGAATTAGCTGTTACAGTTTTACGCGACTATTATCGCTCGAAAAACATTATTATAGCAGCAAACATTTGGGGTAAAATCAAGACTGTCTTGCAAATGGTTGGTATCATAAGTGCATTATTATACTATTCTTACGGCTTTGTAATTGACTACAAATTTGAAGCTTCTGTAAATAATGCCATCTTATTATCAATAAAAATCTTCTTCTGGATAGTTGCGGTTATAACCGTTCTATCTGGCACCAATTATTTTATTATCAAAAAGAGGAAATAAAACATGAGAATAAATAAACTCTTTATAATAATAGTTTTAGCTTCAACTATCTTTATGCTATCATGTTCTAAAGATACAGATGCAAAAACCAACTCAAAAACCAATGTCTACGAGCGTGGAAAACCAATGTCTTGGGGGCATGAACAAACAATTTATGTCTTTGCCGATAGTGATATTTGGAAAGATGCCGAATATTATATAAAATATTCTTTGGAGCGTCCTTTTTATACTGTGCAAAATGAAAAGCTCTATGAGATTAAACTTGGCGATATGAATGCATTAGATCAGTTTTATAAATATAAAAACCTACTCTTCTTATGTGATCTCAGCTCTGACAAACCAGTCGCCCAGTCTGTAAAAAAAATGATGAATACTGAAATGAAAGACTATGTAAACAATAGGGGTGTTGGTCTATTTGCCAATCATAATCATTGGGCAAATGAACAGTTTGTCGTCTTTATGATTGGTACAAATACAAAAGAGTTAACTGATTTTTACAAGTCTAATGGTAATGAATTGTTTTATCATTTTAGGCAAAAACTTGTGGAAAGAATAAAACATAAACAACAACGTTTTAAACCTGTTTCAATGGACTTATTTGCAAAATTCCCCTTCACTTTACAAGTACCAGAAAACTATATATTATACAAATCAGACCCAGAGGCTTGCTTTATTTCTTTTATCTGGAGATCACGAGAAGACCAAAAACTCAATCCTGATAAATATATCTCTGTTTACTATGAAAAAATGCCTGATAAAACTAATAGAACTATCGAACAAGAATGGGTAAAGAAAACAAGAGCAAAAATAGCGTGGGATTTTTATGACGAAGACGAAATGAAAGACAGCGATGTACAATATGGGCTTTACAAGTTTATTGATTATCCAACCTGGTATATGTCAGGTAGATGGCAAAACAAAAAATATTTCATTGGCGGTGCATTTCAAGCAATGGGATTTTTTGATGAGCAAACAAAAACTGCATTCTTAATAGATACTTCAGTTTACTTTCCACAAGGCGATAAATTAAAGTTCTTAATGGAATTAGAATCAATTGCACAAACATTTAAACTAAAAGAGGTAACAAAATGAAAAGATCAAGCATTATATTTTTATTCGTATTAACACTCTTATTCAACACAGTTTTACTCTTCGCATATCACACACAATATCAAAAAGATTCAGCGATTAATCACCTTTTTACACATAATTCCTACACTCCTACAAAAAGCCAGAGAGCACATGACAATGACGAGTTAAACGCAAATAGACATAATGCGATTACTGATGCTGTTTCAATGATAGAAAATGCAGTAGTGTCTGTAAACGTAATGAAAAGGCAATATGTTAGAAGCAATCCTTTTTTTGATGATGCTTTTTTTGACTTTTTTGGTGGTATCAGGGAAAGAGAAGTTCAAAGCATCGGCTCGGGTGTTATCTTCTCAGAAGATGGTTATTTGTTAACAAATGCTCATGTTGTCGATGGTGCAACAAAAATAAAAGTTGTTTTGCCTGATGGGCGTGAAACAGATGCAAAATTAATAGGTATTGATACAGTACACGATATAGCGGTTGTAAAATGTAATGAGAAAAGCTTACCGATGGCAAAGCTTGGCAAATCTGATGACTTAATTATCGGAGAATGGGTTATCGCAGCGGGTAATCCATATGGTTATCTAATGAAAGACAGCAAACCATCAGTGTCTGTAGGGGTAATTTCTGCCATCAATCGGAATTTTGTTCAGAAAGCTGATGGAAAAGTTTATAAAGGAATGATTCAAACTGATACAGCTATCAATCCTGGAAATAGCGGTGGACCGCTTGTAAACATTAACGGTGAAGTCATTGGCATAAATTCTTTTATCTTATCTGAGTCTGGAGGCAGCGTTGGCATTGGTTTTGCAATACCTATAGATAGAGTTAAGAAAATTGCTGAGGAGTTGATAAAATATGGTCAAATACGTGAAGCATACTTTGGCTTTAAGGTACAGGATTTGAGCAGAATGATAGTATCATACCTTAATTTAGATAGTATGGACGGGGTTATTGTTTCAACTATTGATAAAAATGGACCTGCTCAAAAAGCGGGTATGATCAAAGGAGACGTTATTACATCAATTAATGGCATTATTATCAAAGATACAAATGATGCCGAGCTCGCAGTTTCTGATATTGCACCAGCTGAAAAAGTAAATATAACAATTATCAGAAATAATAAGAATCTCTCACTACAATTAATTTCAGGTGAATATAGATAGAGGAACAATGGCAAAGGAAAGAAGCTCACTTTTAATAGAAATAGGGAAACATAGCGATATAGCCATTGGTATTGGAGTTATTCTAATACTCGCTGTTTTGCTATTTCCTTTGCCATCTTTTATAATTGACGTACTTTTAGCAATTAATTTCATGCTTGCTTTTATAATTCTTTTATCACCTGTCTATCTTCTTAGACCTGTCGAATTCTCTGTATATCCTGGCTTACTACTGATAGTTACACTTTATCGGCTTGCCTTAAACGTCGCCACAACACGTGCTATCCTGTCTTCTGGCAATCCAGGTAAAATAATAGAAGTATTTGGCAGTTTTATGATTAAAGGCAACTACACTGTCGGTATTATTATCTTCGTTATCCTATTCATCATTAATTTCATTGTCATTATCAAAGGTTCTGGTCGTGTTGCTGAAGTCTCAGCACGATTCACTCTTGATGCTCTTCCTGGCCGCCAAATGGCAATCGATGCTGACTTAAATAATGGCGTAATTACAGACATAGAAGCACGCGAAAAACGCGATGATGTTCGCCGTGAAGCCGACTTTTATGGCTCGATGGATGGTGCCAGCAAATTTGTCAGCGGTGATGCAAAAGCTGGAATAATGATTACCCTAATCAACCTCATAGGCGGCATAATTATTGGTGTTGTACAAAAGAATATGACTGTTTTAGATGCAATGGACAGATATACAATACTAACCATTGGTGATGGTCTTGTGTCTCAAATTCCTGGTCTCTTAATCTCTGTATCTGCTGGTATTATAGTAACACGTGCAGGAACAAAAGAAAACTTGGGCACAGAGGTTATAACTCAGCTTTTCAAGGAGCCCAAAGTTTTGTATGTAACTGCAACTGTTCTATTTTTATTTAGTCTCGCACCAGGTATGCCTGTCTATATATTCATGCCATTGGGCTTAGCTCTCGCTTTCTTTGGTTATATGATCTCCAAATCAGAAATGGTAGTTGTTGAAACTGACGAAGAAAAGGCTTTAAAAGAGCGTTTAGAGCATGAAGAAAAAGCTGCCAAACATGCTCTCGAACAATCTCCAGAAGAAAAAGCAAAAGAAATTGCCTCATATCTACAAGTCGACCCTCTCGAACTTGAAATTGGCTACAGCCTCATCAGTCTTGTTGATGAAAATCAAAAAGGCGACTTATTAGAACGTGTTGCCAGCTTGAGAAAACAGTTAGCTATTGAAATAGGAATGCTCGTACCTCCTATTAGAATTAGAGACAATATTTCTCTGGTTCCCAATAATTATGTAGTAAAAGTGCGTGGTGAAGAAATTGCACGAGGCGAATGTTTGGTAAATCATCTAATGGCTTTAAATCCAGGTACTGTCGAAAAGCCTATCAAGGGTATTGAAACTGTCGAACCTGCTTTTGGCTTGCCAGCTCTATGGATATCAGAAGACAAAAAAGATATAGCTGAAATGCATGGATACACTGTTATTGAGCCTTCTGCAATGATAGCAACTCATCTATCCGAACTAATTAAAACACATGCAGACTTGCTTGTAACACGACAAGATGTACAAAAACTCCTTGATAATGTGAAAAAAGATAACGAAGCAGTAGTCAATGAGCTTGTACCAAACCTCCTCTCATTAGGCAATATAGAAAAAGTTTTAAAAAACCTCTTACATGAAAATGTGCCAATTAGAGATATGGTCACTATTTTAGAGACTTTGGCAGACTTTGCACCTGCTACAAGAGATATTGAAACCCTCACCGAGTACGTAAGGTATGCACTTTCACGCACTATTTCCAAAAAATACATTGCTGGAGATGGTATAGTTTATGGCATCACACTTGCACCAGATTTGGAACATTCTATAACTGATGTAGTGCATCAAATCAAGCAAAAAAACTATCAAGCATCTCTCCCTCCTGCTATTGTCACCCAGCTTTACGATGACCTAAGAGAGGCATCAAAGCAAATGTCAAAAGCTGGTTTTGTTCCTGTTATTATCGTCACACCAACAATACGCTCTTATTTAAAAAGATTAATAGAGCCAACCCTGCCCTCGCTACAAGTGCTATCTTACAATGAAATACCTACTCAAATTCCAATACAATCATTTTTGAATATTAGTGCCTAAACACCCAAAATATATATATTATTTTATCAAATCTTAACAAAATAAATTGACAAATTTTGCCCTTCTTAATTAATTGAGATGGCTTTATTAAAGCTATGCAGCAAATAAAGGAGTAACAATGAATTTTCAAAATATGATTTTAAGTTTACAACAATTCTGGGCAAAACAAGGTTGCTGTTTATTACAGCCATACGACATTGAAGTCGGTGCTGGCACATTTCATCCTGCTACCTTTTTTGGTGCATTAGGTACAAAACCCACAGCTGTTGCCTATCCTCAAGCTTGTCGAAGACCAAAAGATGGAAGGTATGGACAAAACCCCAACCGAATGCAACACTACTATCAATTTCAAGTCATCATCAAACCTTCTCCCGAAAACATCCAGGACTTATACCTTGATTCATTAAAGGAAATTGGCATTGATATCCAAAAACACGATATACGCTTTGTAGAAGATGACTGGGAATCGCCAACTTTAGGTGCATGGGGTCTTGGCTGGGAAGTTTGGCTTGACGGTATGGAAATTTCCCAATTTACATATTTTCAGCAAGTAGGCAGTGTTGAAATCAATCCAATCAGCGTAGAGCTTACATATGGTCTTGAACGCATTGCCATGTATATCCAAAACATTGAAAACTTCAAAGACATCAAATGGAGTGACAATAAATCTTATGGTGATATCTTCATGAATAAAGAGATCGAATTTTCAAAATACAATTTTGAATTGTCAAATGTAAAAAGCCTGTTTTCTGCGTTTGCAGACTATGAAGCAACAGTTACAGAGCTAATCTCACAAAAACTTGTCTACCCAGCTTATGATTATCTTTTAAAGGCTTCACACGCATTCAATTTACTTGATGCACGTGGAGTAATCAGCGTAACAGAAAGAGCTGCTTATATTGCAAGAATCAGAAATATGGCAAAAGATTGTGCACAAACTTATATATTATCATACCAAAATTAGCTAATTCCATAAAAATACTATTATAAAATAAGAGGATAAATTCTTGAGTATTTTCACTTATATTGTCATAGCTATAGGCTTGTCAATCGATTGTTTTGCTGTTTCAATTTCCAGCGGTATAGCTTTAAAATGTTTTATGGTTCGTTATGCTTTGCGTGTAGGCATTTTCTTTGGAGGCTTTCAAGCTATCATGCCTGTTATAGGATGGTTTGCAGGACTAAGATTCAATAAATATATAGAGAGCTTCGATCACTGGATTGCCTTCATTTTATTGGCTGCTATTGGTGCAAAAATGATCTATGAAGCTATTTATTACAAAGAAGAACAAAAAACTTGTGACCCACGCAAGCTTCTCGTTTTATTCGGACTCGCAATTGCCACAAGCATCGATGCATTAGTAATAGGCATCAGCTTCTCAGTCTTAGGCATCAGCATTCTCACCCCTGTCTTGATAATTGGAGCTGTTTCTTTTATCGCTTCTTATGCGGGCATGTATATTGGAGATAAATTCGGCAATATCTTTGGCAATAAAGTCGAAATCTTCGGTGGTATTATCCTAATTTTAATCGGACTTAAAGTATTGTTAGAACACTTATTCTTTACATAAAAAGAGGCAAAATGGAATCTGTAAGAGATATGTACACAATTGGCTTTGGACCATCAAGTAGCCACACTATGGGACCCCAAAAAGCAGCAGAAGAGTTTATGAAAAAATTCCCTCATGCAGACTATTTCAAAGTAATTCTTTACAGCAGCTTGGCAGCAACAGGTAAGGGGCACCTCACTGACCAAGCTCTTTATAAAGTATTAGGCAACAAAAAGACAATCATCGAGTGGCAACCTGATATCACCCTACCTCTTCATCCAAACGGTATGGAGTTTTTTGCATATTTTAATTCCGAAGAAATTGGCAACTGGAAAGTATATAGCGTTGGTGGCGGAACAATTCGTGATGAAAACAACTTCAAAGTTGTTGAACACGTAGTTTATGAAATGAACAGCATGGCCGAATTACTCGATTTCTGCGATAAAACTGGCCGCACATTTTGGGAAATTGTAGACATTTATGAAGACAACAGCATTTGGGATTACCTTGAAAAAGTTTGGCAAGCAATGAAAAATGCCATTCAC
>JAJBBH010000107.1 GCA_020532185.1 Candidatus Cloacimonadota bacterium
ATAAGCTTTACTGATAACTCGATAATTGTGGATAATAAAAGCATACGCATTTTTTCAGAAAAGGACCCAGAGCTTTTGCCTTGGAGAGAGCTTGATGTGGATATAGTAATAGAATGCACAGGTATCTTTCGAACACGCGAAAAAGCAATGAAACATATTAAGGCTGGAGCACGAAAAGTAGTGATCTCTGCACCTGCAAAAGATTCAGTTGATGCAACTGTGGTGATGGGAGTAAACCATCATATTCTACAAAAAACAGATATTATTGTGTCTAATGCTTCTTGTACGACAAATTGCCTTGCTCCTGTTGCAAAGGTAATTCATGATAACTTTAATATTATTAAAGGAATGATGACAACAATCCATGCATATACCAATGATCAAAATATTCTTGATTTACCGCACAACGACTTAAGACGTGCAAGAGCTGCCGCAGTTAGTATGATTCCAACATCAACAGGTGCAGCAAAAGCAATAGGTTTGGTTATCCCTGATCTAAATGGCAAACTTGATGGAATGGCTATAAGAGTTCCAACACCTGATGTATCGATTGTCGATTTAACTGTAGAAGTAGAAAAAGAATGTACAAAAGAAGACATCAATAATACAATTAAAGAGGCTGCTGAGGGTACATTAAAGGGATATCTTGAATACACTACTGAGCAATTAGTGAGTTGTGATATAATTGGTAATCCTGCCTCGTCAATCTTTGACTCAACACTAACTATGGTAAAGGATAATTTAATAAAAGTACAAATTTGGTATGATAATGAATGGGCATATTCTGTTCGACTTGTCGATCTTGCAGAATATATGTATAATTTATAAAGTGCAAAAAATGTATATAACAGATTAATCAGAGGTAAAACATTAAATTCATCTTACATACAACAAGTAAAACAATAAGACAACAATTACTTGCTCTTTTCCTTGCATATTTTATTTCAGGATTATGATGAAAAAGAAAAAAGCAATTATCGCAACAATAATTTCATTAATCGTGTTGTTATTATTTGTTCTATTGTCTTTTATTGCAATTAATAAAAAAAACTCGGTTAGTGTGGTTTTGAGAAGATTTCCTATAAGCTTCGATGCTTTGACTACAGTTGATTATTATACAGACTTGGTCAACGAACAATTATATGCAAATCTTTTTAAACAAGAGAGACATGGTTTTTTAGGCGATATTGGTAAGAGTTGGGCTAACATAAACGATAGCACTATGATAATTAGTTTACATGAGAATGTGTATTTTCACAATGGAGATCCAATTAGAGCAGCAGATGTCAAAGCCAGTATTGATCGAGCAACATCTCATCACAAGAGTAGATATTATTATCTTTTTGGGCAAATTAAGGTATCAGTAATAGACGAACATACAGTAGAATTACAACGGCAAAATGATATAGATTTACTATCGTTTCTAATTTTTATACCAATTTATTCAGAAAAGCAAATCGACATGTTAGACACAAAGTTCAACCCATGCAATATCTTGAGCTCAGGGGACTACTATGTGCATTCTTATACTGATAGTATAATAAGCTTAAAAAGAAATAAGTATCGTGTCAAAAGCTCAGATAAATTATTCAATGAAATAGTTTTATACAAACAAACAGATCAAAAGAAAGCATGTAATCTATTAATAAACAATAAGGTAGATTTTGTTTTAGAGCCTGGCACAGATTGCCTTACAAAAATAAACGATCAAAGCAACCTAATTATCAAATCAAAACCAAGTGATTTAACTGTATATTTGATGCTCGATATTATGAGCCCAACTTTATCAAAAACTCATGATAGACCAAACCCGCTCAAAGATAAAAATGTACGCCGTGCCATTTGGCAAGCTTTAGATGTTGATACTTTCATAAAAGAGAAAAGGCATGGTTTTGGCAAAAAACTAACATATCCTTGGCTGCCATATTTAAGAGGAGCCAATTCTCAATTAAGAACGCCAGAATATGATATTGAAAAGAGCAAGATGCTATTAAGTAAAGCAGGTTATGCTCAAGGATTTACAATTAATTTACTTTGTCCTCTTACTGATAACATTGGAAACAGTGAAGTTGCAAGATTTATAAATTCTTCTTTGTATGAAATAGGTATTACCGTAGATATATCATACGTTAATGCAGATGAGATGATGGATTACTTGAAAAATAATAAAGTAGATGCATATTTAGGTGGATACATAACTGATTCTGATACAATGGTTGGTCTTGTTTTTGCCCTATTTTATAAAGATGAATATAGAGTAGGGGCTTTTAATAAGTTTAATATAGAAATACCATATCTTATAAAGTCATTACAACAGATTGAAATGGGTTTGCCTTCAAGCCCAGAAATACCAGAGTTGACGAAAGAAATAAGCGAATACATTTATAATGAAACTTTGATTATACCATTGTACTCTTCAACAAATAACTATGCTTATAACAAAAAAGTATATTTTGATAATGCTGTTATTGGCTTTAAATTATCGGATCTTAAGAGAAAATGAACATACACAAATTTAAAACGATAATAAAGCTAATAATCATCATAGGTTTTTTAATATCATCAATAGTTTTATTGTTTTATCATCTAACGACAGTACAACGAAGTATTAAGTATAAAATGCGCAGTGCAATTCAATACTCAGTTTTAAAAAGCAAAGAATTAGACACTGTGGTTTTTAAAGATGCCAATGAAATAGAGACAAATCCCAAAATAAATCTTGATTATTTAAGTAGATTATTTGCAGAAAGTGTCAATAATGTTTACAATCCAGTTGTTGACTTTTTAATAACTGATTATAATGATAAAGTCATATATCAGTTTAGCTTATCAGATTATTCAGACAAGTCATTTTATGTATCACAGCAATTTATGAGTTCTATCAAAAAAATACCCAAAAGCATTGAGCCTACATATTATCTATTTGACATTAATAATAAAAAGATGTTTATTGTAAAAATTCCATATATTAACTCTTCAAACTATCATAAAAATGACTTTGTGTATATATTTGATTTTTCCCACGAAGATAAAGAAGTAGCCCCCATTTTGTTTATACTCCTTATAATAATCTTTTTAGCATTTGTAACATTTATCACATACTTAGTAATAAAAAAATTCCTAAATCTTTATATTGAACGAATAACCGATTATATTGATTCTTTTATCGAGAATAATATTGCTGACAATACTAAGCTTGTCTTTTCATATCCATTTAAACCTCTCGAAGAAAGAACCACCAAGCTTGTGGCTAAAATAATTGAAATTGAAGAGCGATTTTATACCTTATCAGAACGCTTTCACCTGCTTCTATCACAGACTAATGATGGTGTTTATATGGAAGATAGCGAACATTATATTTATTTTTGCAATACCAAACTTGCACAGATTTTGGGATATCAAAGTGAAACTGATATCATTGGCAAGAAAATGATAGATTTATTAATTGGTTTACAAGCTAAACGTATTTACGAACAAGAAAGCTATTTTATAAAACTTAGTAATTCAGTAAAATATAAGATTAATATTTCAACCCATACAAATCAGAATAAGCCTTGTATCTTTACAGGAAAAAGTATTTATGACCCAAAACTTAGACTTAAAACATACTATTATGCTGTAACAGACTTGTCTGATATAGAATTCTATTCTCAAGATCAAACATCAAGAATTCAATCCAACTCAAATTTATTTGATAACACTAATTTCCCAATAATTGTCTTTGATCAGCAAACAAAGATCCACGAGCTTAATAATGCAGCAAAAAATTTGTTTTCTGTAAAATTGGAAAAAGCCAAAGGCATGGAGATTAATGAGTTTTTTAAAAATTATGACATGCTACGATTGTTAAACCAATTTGATTTTAAAACAAATTTCAAGTTTGATACTTTTGAACCACGCTTTAATCAATGGTATTATATTGCAAATGAAATTGTTACAAGCAAGGACAGCATGTACAGCTATTTAATCTTTATTGATATTAGTGATTTTAGAAAAAATGAAAGCTTTCACAATATGATTTTTGATGAATTAAAAGGCTTTATCTTTATTACTAACTATGAAAATGAAGTAATTTTTGTTTCGCCGTCATTTCTGTATATGACTCAATATCCTGCATCTTGGTTTGTAAATTACTATAAATCAATGAATGACATTATTGCCAAGTATGAATCACAACAAATAGATGAATTTGTTATAACTATGCCCAAAGGTAATTTTAGCTTTAAGCTAATACCTTTAGCAAACACATCAAAATCAAACAGAGCATTTTTATGTTTAAAAATAGAACAAAGTAATCAAAGAAAAGATTGATATGAGAAGTTCAAAAATAGTAAAATACTTGCTCTTTTTTTTCATAGCTATAACAATAGCTTATTTGCTTGCAACAATAGTTAATAACAGAATTACAATATTAAAGAATAAGATTCTATTCCCAATATATTTTGAATATATAAATGCAGTTGAGGAAGCTCTTCAGTCAGAAGAAACTATCGAAGATGGTTTGGCTACCATACATAATCAAATTCAAAACCACCATAACGTTTTTGTTATTAATCGTCAAACAAGTGAAGTAGTATATAATGCAAACTACACAAACACATACTTTAATGTCGAGCAGTTTATTGCAAATAATTCAAACCTATTAAACAACTTATCAATTTTTATAACAACTATTTACGAAAGCAGAAATATAAAATATCAAACTTTTTTGAAAAAGACAAAAATAAATAATAATGAATATATTATTATATTTATAAGAAATATAAATGAGGTAGTAAAAGGACAAAAAAGATACAAAACCTACTCTTTTATGACTTTTTTCTTTTTATTGCTTACACTATTGTTTCTGATAGATACTAAAACCTCCATAAAAAACCTTAAATCTTTATTTTTAAAACAAATTGAAAAAGAAAAATATTTCTTTCAATCACTTGTAAAAAATAATCCACAATCTTTAATGGTCATTATTGATACAACATTTCGAATACAAGATGCTTCAGAGGCATTTGAATCATTGTCTTTATATTCTAAAAACAGCTTAATTAACATGCAAATAGACGAAATTGTACCAAACTTTGACCAACTCGTATCTTCTTTTTATGAGAATAAAAACATGGATGTTGAGGTGGAGCTCATCTCAAAAAATAATAAAACGAACATTATCGCAATTACACTTGTACCATATTTCAATATTGATGGCAAAATAGAAAAATATTTGATTATTTTTAACGATTTAACCGAAATGAAAAATAAGACAGAACAGCTTGCTAAAGAATTAAATACAACAAGAACTTTTTCAAAAATCAGCCAACTTATAACAAATGCAGAAGATCACCAGCTAATAGTAAAAGCGATTATTGAAGAATCAAAGAAACTTGTAGATTATGATTTTGGAACACTTTTTTTAGTTAATAATGACGAATTGACTGCATACTATTCAAGCGACCCTAAGATTATAGAAAACAATAAAGATTTCAAACTAAAAATTGGACAAGGATTGACAGGTTTAGTCGCAAAAACTCAAAAAGGTATGATAATCAATAATGCGAGTGAAAGTCCTATATCAAGTAAAGTACCGAACACTGACGATGCGGATGAATGCCTTGTTTCTGTACCTTTAATTAGTAAAACAAAGCTGGTTGGCGTTGTTACTTTTACAAGGCTTGGTAGAAAAGCATTTGTAAACAACGATTTAAAAATGCTCGAGCTAATAACTGCCCACGCTGCATCAGTGCTTGATAGCTCTTTACTGATTAATCAACTTGCATTATCAGAAAGCAAATACATTACTCTTATCAATCAATCTGCATTAGCTATAGTAATATTTAGAGAAATGACTATAACTTTCTGCAACAAGCGGTTTACTGAAATATTAGAACTTGAGCTTGAAAACATTATCAATACTGATATTACTTCTTTAATCTTCTCAAAAGATAAAGCAACTTTTGCATCTCACTTAACTTCATTCTTATTAGACAGTCATGTCGATGACTTCAATATTACCTTGATTAATCATCAAAATAAAAAAGTAATCATGAATTTTAATTTGAGCAATATCACGTGGGAAAATACAAATTCAATCATGATTACTGCACAAGATATTACCGAAAAAGTCGAACTTGATAAACAGCTTTTACAAACACAAAAGCTTGAGTCTGTCGGAGTATTAGCAACAGGTATAGCCCATGATTTTAAAAACATACTTGCTGGTATTTCTGGTGCAGCTGATATGATCTTATTGAGAGAAAAAAAAGACTCAGCAATACATAACTTTGCTCAAATTATAAAAACATCTGCTGATAGAGGAACTCAGCTCTCTCAAAGATTACTTGGTTATTCACGAAAAGGAGATTCTGAGCTTCAGATATTTAATGTAAATGATGTCTTAAATGAGATTATTGAAATAGTTAGCTATACCTTTGAAAAAAATATTGAAATAAGCAAAAACTTAAGTAATGATGTATTATTGTTTGAGGGCGACTCAATTAAAATACAACAATGCATACTTAACCTCTGTGTTAATGCAAGGGATGCAATGCCAAAAGGAGGTGTGCTTAATATTATTAGTGAAGTCAAAAAGGTGAATGAGCTTGATGGTAATATTTGGAATGACTTAAAATTCAATCTATATATTATGGTTACCGTAAGTGATACTGGTGCTGGCATGAGCCAAGAACTCATTTCTCAAATATTTGACCCATTTTTCACAACAAAAGAAAAGGGTAAAGGCACAGGTTTAGGTCTTTCAACAACAAAACGTATTATTGATGAATATAATGGTAAAATCAATGTGTTCTCAGAAATAAATAAAGGAACTAACTTTAAAATATTATTACCAATGGCTAACGATAATATAAGACTGAACTCAACTGATAATGACAGAAATAAGCCCAATAAACTTGTGAAACAACAAGTAATTGAGCCCTTGCATATCTTAGTTGTGGATGATGAGGAGCTTGTATTAGAGGTTGCAAAAGAACTATTGCAAGAATTGGGAAATACTGTTTATACTGCCCTATCAGGATTTGATGCTTTAAATATTATCAAAGATACAGATAATATTAAATTGGCATTAATAGACAGAATGATGCCAAAAATGGATGGTGTAGAGCTTTTTTATGAGATAAAGAAATTAGATCCGAGCATTAAGGTTGTGATCGCCAGTGGTTTTAAAAATGAAGAAGAGACAATCATACTATTGGAAGATGGGCTTTCTGATTATATCACCAAACCATACAGCTTGGATGAACTAAATAGAATTATCAGTGAAGTAAGTGATTAGTTGAAAGCAAAAAAAATACCAGGTTGCCGATGTCACATTACACACACAGCTTAAGGCTGCTTACTTCCGTATCTGACCTGGTTCGCAAGTAGTAATTGCATCGGACCTGGCAATTACCAAATTAATATTTACTTATATCTTGTCAAAGTTTATTTTTAAATTCTTTTTAAAACATAAAATCTATACTTAATATACAGCTATTTTATCAGAATGATTAAGGATTAATTTAAAGCAAATTTTGAAATATGAACAGATAAAACACACATAACAACCATAATTAAAATATTATAGCAAAATCATTTTGTTATTATTAAATATGCATTATATTATAATTGAAAGGAGAGCATTTGAAAAAGAGTATTATTACTCTTGCAATAATCATACTATTCTCAATTGAAATATATGCAATTTATCCAATTAATATAGCAAGTCTTAGCTTTATTGGGAATAATTCGATCTCTGCAAGTAAAATTAAATCAGTCATACCTATCAAAAGTCCAAACTATTTAACGAAAGTTAAAGATAAAATACCTTTTGTTACAACTGATAAAATCTACTTCTATGAGACAGATATGATTAATGCTGTGAATGCAATAATCAACTTATATCAAAAAAATGGGTTTTTGCATGCAACTGTCTCTTATAAAACTACAAAAAAAAACAATGCTTACCATGTTGAATTTCATATAATTGAAAATAACCAAACATATATTGAAACAGTACAAGTTAAAACAGAATCTAATTATGCTGATAGTGTGATATATAGTAGAAACCCCCAAAAATGGGAAAACATAAAATATACTGATGATAAATTCTATGAGATTAAAAGCAATATTGAACAAATACTTCTTGAAAACTCTTATATTATGAGTAAAATTGATTATTCTTTTGACTTGAATAAGGACTCCACCAGAGTAAAGATTAATTTTAACATTAACGAAGGGGCACAGTTTGAAATAGATAGCATAAGATTAAATGGTTTAGAGATGCTAAATCAAAAAACAGTTTTAAACCAAATACCTCTAAAGAAAAATCAAATGTATCACCCATATCTTATTGATTTTTATACATTTCAATTAGCCCAATTAACCCATTTTAAAAGTATTAATGTTGACGTAATCCCTATGCCAGAAAGTGCTAACCTGGCTCAAATATCTTTTCGTCTTAATGAACAAAGAAAGCACCAATTCAAATCAGGTATTGGCTATGGAATCGAAGATAAAATAAGGGCATTTATTGAATACAACCAATACAACTTTCTGGGAAATGCTCGACATTTGCAGTTAAATATAAAAACATCTGTTATTGAACCATGGAATATCAATTTAAAAACACGTGAACCTTTGCCTTTTAGACATTCCACATATGGCTCTGTAAATCCATTTTGGATCAAGCAAAAAGAAGACATATACGAACTACAAAGAAAAGGATTTATCTTGGGGTATTCTCAAAATCTTTCCATCACAAACAATTACCAACTTTATTATTTGTTTGAAAGAATTCACTTATACACAGCCGATGTTTTTGACACTGACCAGCTACAATCACTGTATAATAAATCTTCAGTTTATCTTACATATAGCAGTAACTATGTAAAAAAAGAAAAGGGCTTTAGTAACACAATTAGCCTTCTTCGATCAGGTGTCGGATTTAACAGCACGTACCATTTCTTTCGTGCTTTAAATACTTTTAATTATTATTACCCTATTACACAAAGTAATTCATTTGCTTTTCAGATGAAGTATGGACATTTGCTATCTTTTGATAAAGATAAAATTGTTCCCATAGAAGAACGTTATTATAGCGGCGGTGCTAACTCAATTAGGGGATGGGCTCGCAACCAAATAAGCCCAATAAATGAAAATAAAGAGAAAACAGGTGGCAATAGATTGATTGAGTTTTCTATTGAAAACAGAAAGATAATATTTAAGGATTTAGAGTTTGCTCTTTTTTATGATATAGGTAACGTTTGGGAGACCAAAGTTGACACATCTAACCTTTTAAGTTCAGTAGGGTTTGGATTAAGGTATTATTCAATTTTAGGTCCTATACGTCTCGACTTTGCACGACCTTTAGATATTGATAGATGGCAATTCTATTTACAATTAGGACAAAGTTTTTAATGAAAAAAGTCCTATTAATATCATCAATTATAATATTCTCTATATTTATGTTATTAATTCTGACAATAAATGTTTTGTATTTTTCTAATCTTGTACAAAATAAAGTCTTGCAATTTGGTATTAATTTTGTAAATAAATCATTCCCTGCTGATATATATGTAGAAAATATGGAAGGAAATTTATTCAAAAGCTTTACTTTAAATAATATTGTAATAATATATAATGATGAACAGATGCTTAGTTTGCAAAAGCTCGCAATACAGCTGAATAGAAAAAAGCATTATCGTCTTTTTACAGACTTGGGAAAACGCAAAATATCTATTGAAAATATTAGATCCGACTCGCTTATTTGCAACGTTATTACATATCCTGACTCAAGTATAAATATTCTAAAAGCATTTCAAACTAACAAGGAATCAGAACCTTCTAATTCTGTTTTTGGCGTATATTTAAAGAATATTGAGCTAAAAAACTATAATGTATATTATACAAATAGAATAAAGAATAAACAGTTTGACGATGAAATTAAAAGCCTTGATTTATCTGCTTCTGCTATAATACAAAATAATAAAACTAAACTTATGGTAAGCAAGCTATCTTTCACTTATGATAACTCACAAATCTCATTAGATAATATTTCCTATCTGCAAGATAATCAAAGCCAACAAGCAGATATAGAAATGATAAATATTAGAAACTCAAGTTTGTCAGCTAAGGCAACAAAAAATGAACATAGCATTGATTTTAAAATAAGTGGATACCGCATTAATACAAAGGATATCAATTATTTTACGAAAAGCCACACTTTAAAGCCCTTATATTTTTCCTTTGAAGCTCGTGGTTCTCTTGCTGATGATGCTGCCTCTGCACAGTTAAATCTCAATACTCCAAAAGGCTGTGTTGACATCATTGCAAATTCAAATAATGTTAAAAATTATCAGATAAATACGACAATCATATTTGATGATTTCAACCCTCTTCAATTCACACAAGATGAGATAGCAAATCTATCAGGAGAATTGAATATTGAAACAACGGGTGCTAATCTACAGAACGATTCTTTTAAAATTGAACTAAAACAAGTAAGTGCAAAATATGATAATTATCAGCTTAATGATACCTATCTTAATGCTATATTAGTTAATAATAAAGCTGACATAGAGCTTAATACAACCATAAATAGTGAAGAAAACACTTATTTTAATACAAGCATTCAGGTTGACAACATCTTTAACGAAGACAATTCTTTTGCAAACAATATATCCTTTATTGGCAATCTTAATCTCGTTAATTTAAACCCTAATATATTTGTTGAACATGCAGAGCTTAACCGTAGCTTGGATATTAATAGTGAATTTAAAGGAAGAGGGATTGACTTGTTTGAAGCTGAGCTATCTCTTTTCATAAAAGATAATCAAGACACAGAGAGCAATAAAACTTCTTTTGAATCCTTGAATTTAAACATTCAAAAAAGCAATCAAAACTTTATTGCTAAACTCAATATTATAAACCCATCTTACGATTCAATTTTCGCACGAAATATACAAATTGAAACAAACTTAAACACTGATTATAAGCAAATCATTCATCCATCGAAACTCGATTTTACTATCAATGAGTTGTTTGCATACAATAATTCGATAAACAATATTAGCCTTTTTTCACAAACAAAGCAAACCAATACAGATATATATGTTGAAAATCAACTATCAATATCAGCATCTGATAGCCTAAACTTAGACACTTCTTTTTCATTTAAAAATGATGAAATATCGCCTATTGAAATAAGCAATTTATCTATAGATTTAGGAAAAATACAGCTAAATAATCTGTATAAAGCCGCAAAGCTATCTTTTTTAGACAATATTTATTCTATTGAAAATCTTTCATTACAAATTGATGAGGGGTCCATCGACATAGATGCGTCATTAAAAGATAATAATTATGTATCTGTATGCCTTAAAGTGAGTGATCTACCTTTGCAGCTGTCCAATCTATATTTACCTCAAAAAGCCATCGAAAAGGGTTATCTTGACTGGCAATTAGATATATCAAATACTTTAAGCAAACCTATTATAGATTCAAAATTAAGTATCAAGGAGCTTACTGTCGTTGCTGATACATTAAATAAATCAAACATTGATATAAAAGATATTAGTATTAATCTCAAGCAAACATTAGACAGTTTATATACAAATTCATCAATTAGGCTAAAAGATAATGTATTAAACATTGTTGGTACCTTGCCTATTTATCTTAGCCACTCAGATAAAGGAAACGACGCTTTTATTAATAAAGATAAACAATTTAACCTTTCATTATTTTTAGAAAAAAGCAATTTACAATCTTTAAATAACTTATTGGAGCCAAAATTCCAGATTGATGGCGACATGTCTTTTAACTTAAGTATCTCAAACACAATAAATAACCCGCAATTAATTGGCACATTATTGCTATGTAATGCTGGGTTTAAATACCCTGAATATGGTACAGATCTAAAAAACATCTATTCATCGCTAAGTATAAAGCCAAATAATGTAAATCTCGACTCTCTCACATTTAATGTTGGTAAAGGAAGACTCTTTGCTAATGGTAAAGCTTTATTTAACTATGAAAAAGGCTTTAGCATCGATTCCTTAAAAATTGATATTACGTCTAAGCAAGCCCATTTTTTAAATTCATCAGCATTAAACAGCAAAATAAATAGCGAGATAAGCGTTACAGGCAATAAGGACTACTTGTTTTTAAATTCAAGTATTAAACTTATTGATACAAAAGTCAATGTAGACCATTTAAGTAAATCTAAATCAAGTTTTGACCTTAGCACTCCTCTATTAATGCAAAACAAAAGTACTGAAAAAAAACAATCAGGAAATGCCAAAGAATTAAAACTTCCTGAGTTTAAAAAAGCTAACATAAATATTAAACTCGATATTCCTCGTAATACATGGATTAGTGGGAAAGATATGAATTTTGAGCTTACAGGTTTATTGCATGCTACAAGCGAGAAAGAAAATATTTTTATAGATGGAGAAGTTGAGATATTACGCGGGCACTACTCTCTTTATGGTAAGCGCTTTAATATTGAAGATGCAAAAATTATCTTTATAAATGATAAAGACTTAAACCCTGTTTTGGATATCAAAGCCAGTTATAAATTTAGAGAAGAAAACAATCGCCGCACTCTATATCTATTGATTTCAGGTAATTTACATTCACCGTCATTATCATTTTTTTTAGATAGTGAACAGATTAGCGAAGCTGACGCTGTTTCATATATTATATTTGGTAAAAATATGAACGAATTGAGTAACAGAGAACAATCCTCTGTAGGCAATGAAATCAGTGCAGAAAGTATTGCGACCTCGTTACTTTTGAATAATATTACAAGCAGTCTTAACAACAAAATAAAAGATGCCCTTCATCTTGATCTTGCAGAAATAACAGGTTATAATCAATATGGAAATACCGAAATTCAAATAGGAAAATACTTTGGCGACAGAGTTTTTATCTCATATATCAAAGAGTTTAATATTTTTGACACTCAATCAAGCCAAAACGAATCAGTAAATTTAGAGTATCAAATTTCAAAAAGATTTTATTTGCAAAGTGAGCAATCCTCCAATAAAAGCTCTGGTATTGATCTCATATTTAAATGGGAAAGTAAGTGATCAATTCGTTAAATACAAAAAACGATTTGCTTTTGAGGTCAATTTACTTAGATTATAATATATACAATAAATAAGGAGATGATTATGGCAAAGATTACTTTAAAAGGAAATGAAATTAACACTATAGATAATTTACCTGCTGTTGGATTATTGGCTCCAGATTTTGTTTTAACTGCAAATGACTTATCGGATAAAACATTATCAGATTATAGAGGCAAACGTCTTGTTTTAAATATATTCCCAAGCCTTGATACAAGTGTATGTGCAGCCTCCGTACGTAGATTCAACGTTGAGGCAAGCAAACTCGATAACACAAAAATACTATGCATATCTGCTGATTTGCCTTTTGCTCAAGCAAGATTTTGCGGTGCTGAAGGTATTGAAAACGTAGAAACACTATCAAGCTTCCGCTCAGATTTTGCTGAAAAGTATGGAGTAAAAATCATTGATGGACCTATGATGGGCTTATCAGCTCGTGCAGTTTTAGTTGTAAATGAAAATGGGCATATTATCTATCAAGAGCTTGTGCCAGAAATTGTACAAGAACCAGACTACGAAAAAGCCTTAGATATGCTAAAATAATATATTCAAAGATAGAGGAAGGTTTATGCCTTCCTCTTTTCTTTATACTTCAAAAAGTGGGGTTGCAATTGTTTGCGATGCAACAGACAATTGTGTTTTAGCTCTCATTTCTTTTAATAACTCATTCATCAAATTATAAGCTATTTTAGGGCAATTGTTTTGTTCACTTAGATGAGCAAGTATAACTCTATCAAGTTTTTCTGATAATACTGTAGAAATAATTCCTACTGCTTGCTCATTAGATAGGTGACCTTTTCTACTCTTTACTCTCTGTTTTAGGTCCCAATCGTATATTCCATTCATAAGCATATCGACGTCATGATTACTTTCAAGCACAATTGTTGTAGCCAATTTGAGCTTATTAATTAGTATTTGAGGTGCATATCCTAAGTCAGTTGCTATAACAAGTTTTTTATCCTGTTTTTCTTCGTTATAAATTAAAAAATTACTACTATCTACTGCATCGTGAGATGAAGTAAAAGTATTTATTCTCATGTTTTTTATTTGTAAAGTATCACCCACATCAAAGAATACAGGATCAACAGGCAATTTCCCAATTTTATGTGCAGACATTACCATAGTTGGTCTTGTAATATATATTGGTGCCTTAATTTTTCGTGATAAAACGCCTGCTCCTCCGACGTGATCTGTATGCTCATGGCTGATTACTATAGCATCAATTTTTTGTGGATTTATCCTAAGTTCTTCAAGCATTTCAGCAGTTTTTTTGTATGAGACACCTGCATCTACCAATACAATTGCATCATCTGTACAAACAAGAGTCGAATTACCCTTGCTTCCGCTGACTAAGACAGAAACATTTAGCATACTAACCTTTATAGATATATCTATTATTTAATTTATCATACTCTGTCCACATTGCCTTAGGGTCATTTGATGCACTAATCAATTGAGCAACGCCTATTGTTTGAGCATCCATATTATCTGCAAAATGAAGAACAACAGCCTCAATTGTTTGTGGGACTTTAACTGCACCCTTTTCCATTTCTCCATGATGTGATAAAATTAAATGTCTGAGTTTC